>DAHXKW010000014.1 GCA_027366195.1 Alphaproteobacteria bacterium
TCTTTGGCATTTGGGCGCAAAAATAGGAAGAAAACTCTTGGCACATACTGTCTGCTTGAGGATCAATGGAGATCTCAACCCATATATGCCTTTGCAGATTGAAAGAATTTTAGCCTTCTAAAAAACTTGCACACTGCGTAATTTTAATATTTCCTGATCGTTATTTTTCGGTTGCTTCTCTTCTGTACGCGAGCGTTCTTCTTCTATCTGTCTGTATAGTGTTTCCGATGCTCTTTGGTCGTAAAAACCAAGAGTAGTAATAAATGCGGCTTTCTTGCAGTCTAGTCGGGGATTAGGGTGATTTTTAAGAGCATCAAGAGCTTCGAAAATACTAGAACGATCACGAAGTGTTGGTGCTGGATTTCCGCTTTCTGGATCCTTACATGTCAAAAAACAGGGCGGTAGTCCTTGTGCGCGTGCAAGTGTTCCTTTAGGGTGATATGTAGCCTTCTTGTTGAACCATTGATACCAAGTGATTATTTGCTGTAGTCTTGATAATATTTCTTGAGGAATGGTTGTCTGATCTTTTGAATGAAGTAGTACTTCAGTAGGTGTCCCATCTATCCCAATATAAAGTAGTGATTTTGGTGGTTCCTGAGTAAGAGTTTTTAACCCAGATGTATTTTCAGTGGTTGCAGCTTGGATTTGTATAAAATATATAAAGGCTAAACTCAACACTGTAGTTTCCTGCTAAAGGTTTTGTTAAATAATTATACATTTTTTTATTAGTCAATACATTGATTATTGAACCGTATGTTTTTTGTTTTTATGAAATCAGTCTTATCTGTTTATTTTGTTATCTTGTTTTAAAAACAAGCCCCAGAAATTGAGGCCTTCTTGAAGCGGTAGAGCTGTTTTTGAAGCTTCATTCATCATGATGACTATGCCGATGTCTTCAGAAGGAATGACACCCACAAATGTATTGATGCCCGCAATATATCCCGGGTGATAAATCATGTCTTTTTCTGGGTTTGTCTTTGATCGTAAAACACGCCATCCAAGGCCATACCAGGATTCTATTTGATTTAGATCACAAGGAAACTCGATCCCCTTATTAACCCACTTTGTGATATCTTTGTTTTTCTTCCTTGGTTTATACATTTGAGCCAACATTGTCTTTGAAAGGACATCTGACCTGTATCCACAGATGAGCTGCAAGAACTTAATCATGCCATCTAAAGAGGCAAAAATTCCTGCAGCAGTCATGACAACTTTGGGGTAATACGGTGGAAAGGGGAGGGTTTTAGTTTGACCGTTCTCTTTCATATGGGGGTAAGCAATTTCCCTGCAGGCATCTATGGGAATGACCTGAATTTCATCTGTACCAAGACAGGTTCTAAAATTTTGCAATGCTTGTGGGAAGTTCGTCCCCTTTATTTCTAGGACTTCTTCAACCAAGCTGAATAAAACATTTGTATAAGCATATGATTTGCCGGGAATGGATAGTTTTTGTTTGCTTAGCAGTTTAAGAATTTGTTGACGACTTTGTCCAGCTTCAATTTCTAAATTTCCCCAAAAGGGGGACTCTATTCCAGCTGTATGGCCAAGGATATCAATTAAGCTGACCTTATGTTTAAGCCAGGGTAGAGTGAATTTTTCCCTAAGGTTTATTGTGTTTTTCTGAGCCAGGTAACCTATTGTCATAGAGGTTATAGCTTTAGAGGAAGATCCCAGAGGAAATAGAGTATGTGATGTAATTGGTTTTTCCGTATCACCTTGTGCTCCAAAGGTTTTTTTATAGACGATTTTCCCTTTGTGTACTATAGCGATGGCGCCACCTTTTACAGTTTTAGCTTTGCATTGAAATTCTTGGATAAAATGCTTTAATTGGCAGCTGGTAGCAGCAAATATTGGCAGTAAAAAAAATATAAGCATAAGTATTTAAAACCTCTATTTAATTTTTGACCGTTAAAAATAAGTGATTTTTTTATTGAAGTTGGGTATCATACTGGACCAAATCTTCAAGTTTTTGTGGTTTTGTTGTCCATACATAATCATTGTTTTTCATAAAAACAACTCCGGGCATAGCATGTTTGTTATATTGATTTACCATTGAATGGCTGTATGCCCCAGTATTGAAAACTACTAAGACATCACCAGACTTACATTCAGGTAAAAAAATGTTTTCGATTAAAATATCTCCACTTTCACAACAGTTGCCGACTACTTTGTAGTTTTTTATAGGAGCTTGGTTCATTTTATTAGCAACGCATGCATTGTATTTTATTTGATAAAGAGCTACGCGCATGTTGTCTGACATTCCCCCGTGAACAGCTAGAAATGTTAAACCATCGCTTTCTTTGACATGTCCAATACGATATAGTGTACAACCTGCTTGAGATACAACACTTCGACCGGGCTCTATTGCTAATTTTGGTAATGGAACTTCATATTGTCGGCAACGTTCTATTATTTCTGAACAAACATGTTTAGAAAAACGTTCAATAGTTTTAATCGTAGATTCCTGCTCATCAACACCAAGTCCGCCGCCAATATCCAATGTATCGATTGTTATACCTTGTTTTTGCAACAAAGACAAATAACGAATGACTGCATCAATGGCTTCCGTATACGCCTTTAGATTCAAAATTTGTGACCCAATATGAAAATGGATTCCTTTGAAAAAAACATTTGTACTTTTGGACATGCGCATAATTAAATCTGTAGTTCGGTTATCATCAAGAGGAAGGCCGAATTTAGATTTGTAAATACCTGTCGCCATAGCTGGGTGAGTGTCTACATCTATGATTGGATTAACGCGTAACATAACAGATGCCCGGTTTGTGAAAGACAGAGACTCTAATAGATCAAATTCGCTAACGCTATCAATTACAATGGCGTAAATTTTGGCGTCCAGCGCAGCTTGTAATTCTGTTCTACTTTTATTATTGCCATGCATTAGAATGTTTTGTCCTGAAATTCCAGCCAATTTGGCAATGAACAATTCTCCCTCTGAACAAACATCAAGACCTACTGCTTCTTGCTGAACTATATTTGCCATTCCTAAATTTAAAAAGGCTTTGGAAGCGTAAAAAATTGATGTGGATTTGGGGTAAAACTTTTGAAATGTTTGTCGATAAACATGTAGGTGTTGTCTGATGAGTAGCTCGTTCACAACATAAACAGGACGATCATTAGTGATTATCGTCGTTAGATCAACTCCATTTAGTTCTAAATGTGCTTTTTGATTGATTGAAAAACCAAGTTCTTTATAAGTATCAGGATACATGATAACAAATGTGTCATACCGGCAAACGCATTGTATCACGGGATCTTGCTTAAAAAATATAGTCATATAATTAGGTAGTTAAGCAGTTAGGTGGTTAAATTTTTTGTTGTATAAAGAACTATAGTATTGAGACATGCGATGGTGCACAAAATTGTATATTGATGGGTTAGTATTCCTTGTCACGCAGCACGTAATTGGACTAATGTCTTTAGGACCGTGTACGGCATTAGTTATTCGTACCAGTTTGTCCAGTCGTTCAAATGGTATACACACAGTGTTTGGCGCTGTTGTTGGAAGTTTTTTAATTAAAACCTTATCAGTTTTAGGACTAGCTTGTATTCTGATTCACTATCCTACTTTGTTTAACTGCTTTAAGATAGCTGGCGCCACCTATCTGGTTTGGCTTGGACTGATGTGTTACTTCAATGCTTACAAAACATTTATTATGCCAAAAGATGTAGTAATTTCTGTCGGGAATGATGAATCATTCAAACGCTCTCCTTTTTGGGCAGGATTTTGGATTAGCATGACAAACCCACTAAGCTCTGTACGATTTATTGCAATATTTTCAACAGTGATTACACCTAAAATGCCTTTACCAACACAACTATCGTACCTTGTTATCTTAGCTGCAATATCGTTAGCTTTTTACATGTGCGTATCGTTGTTTTTTTCAACCACTAAAATTCAAAATATTATAACTAGATATCGTCATATATTGGATATCATCCTAGGAAGCACTTTAGCTTACTGGGGATTGAAAATTTTTAAAGCGACAATTAATTAGGGGGGAGGAACATGTTTTTCGTTTTATTTTTTTCTTTAATGAATTGTCTGAGCGCAGCAGCATATGCACCTTTTGAATTTGATTTCACAAGCGAAGATGGTTCTACATACAGGATAGAAATGAGACCAATTGAAACAACATTGCAAGATAGACTTTGTTTGGGAAAAACCTATGGATCAGCGATTCCAATGAGTTCATACATGGATGGAACAGTACGCAGCCAAGCAGAGATTGATAAACGTTTTAAAAACTATACCGAATGGACTAATCATAAAGGATACCCCTGGGTTTGTGCAATGGCATTTTTGAAATCCGTTAGCGCAGAAGAAAGCCAGTTAACAGCGGGGCAATTCTTAGGACAACTAGTAATCGAGCCGTGGGATGATAATGGAGATGCAGAACTTTCTTATGTATTGGTTGAAGGGTGTTGGAATAAAGGAATCTGCACAGCACTTGTCGCAAAACTGCTCGAATTAGTTATTCCCTGTTTAAAGGGAAATACACATATGTATAAAATCCGTAAACTTTGGGCTACTGCTCGTCCAAACAATGTAGGATCTTGGAAAGTTCTAGAAAAGAATAATTTTTCAAAAGAAGAAGGACTTGGAGCTGTCCATTCATCTACCGTAGAAACAGCAGCTGCGCCAACCGATAGGTGGAAATACTATATACAAATTGTCTAGAATTTGATCATCATAACAAACAGGAGAAAATTCTATGCAATTTACTTATCTTGATCTTGTTGATAAAACAATCTTGTTCGAACCACTAATGGCAAAAAATTGGTTTGAAAATAATTCCGGTGGTTATTCACTTTTTACCTCCGATGAAACACAGCCTTATACAATCCCTGGTTATTACGGAAACCGCTGCATTGTTGAAATTGATATGGCGCAAGCTTTGTCACGTATTCATCAAGAACTCAAAACAAAGGGTTTAAGCTTAAAAGTTTATGATACCTATCGTCCCCAAAAAGCAGTATCATTTTTTACACAGTGGACAACATGGCCAGATACCTCTTTAGCAAAAAAATATCATTACCCCAATGTACAAAAACAAAATTTTCATGAATTATCCTACCTTAGTCAAACCTCTTCGCATACTCTTGGAACAGCAGTTGATGTCACGATTGCACCCCTGAAATATGCATCTTATGAAAAGCCTGCAGACTTTCTTGGATATTTTGATTCTGAAAGTTTGGATATGGGCGTTGGATATCTGTGTTTTGACGAAAAATCTTGGCGTTCATATGACCAAATCACAAAAGAACAAAAAGCTAATCGACAGATTTTGTTTGATATTATGGACAAACACGGATTTGAACCATTAGATACGGAGTTTTGGCATTACTATTACAAGCGCAATCGTAACTGCGACAAGTATTTTGATTTTGATATTCGTGATAATTATAAAAATAAAGAACTTGCAGCCTTAGGTGTGAAGAGGCCGTAAAAAACAATTGTGGAAGAATTGAATGGCAATGTCTGAATTGGAATAAGCCAGCTATTGATTTTTATTTAAACATCGGGTCCACGCCTATGTCTGAATGGTGCTCATTTCGTTTGGATCGAGAAAAAATAGAGCAACTTCTTTCGTGATTTTACAGGAAAGACGATAGACTAAGAAACCGACATTAAAACATTGCCTAAGTTATTATGGAAGCGCCACAAACATCTGCCCTAACTCATTGTTTGCGGCAGTAATTTTGGCACCACATAGTTCCAAATTTTGTTAAATGATTTACAATAATGGGTACAACGGACCTGCAAAAGAGCATGGGCTCCTTCTCTTAACCAT
>DAHXKW010000015.1 GCA_027366195.1 Alphaproteobacteria bacterium
TCTTTGGCATTTGGGCGCAAAAATAGGAAGAAAACTCTTGGCACATACTGTCTGCTTGAGGATCAATGGAGATCTCAACCCATATATGCCTTTGCAGATTGAAAGAATTTTAGCCTTCTAAAAAACTTGCACACTGCGTAAGTATCTACTATGTTGTTAAGTCTTTTATCAATTCATTTATTGCTAGCAGCAGCTCAAACTCTGGAGCTAGCAACAAGGATTGTACAAGAGCTTGAGGGGCGGAACCAGATTCCGCCTAGCATGAGAGTGACGCCGGACCCATGTTTTGTACGCAACTCTGGTGGTGTTAGTATAAGGGGTCTAGTGCCGATAGGTTGGAGTTGGCTAGATAAAGGAAAGGGGAACTTCTTAAATCTTAGTAGTAGTGCAAGTGGTAATCCTAGGTATGATATTGGCTATGTAGATTTAGGCGGGACGCTTTACGAGAAGTTGGTAGAAGATTATATGACTAGGAACGGTCTCAGGATCTGCGTGACTGTTTACCGATAAAGCCTATCTAATCAATATAACAATCAAGCACTTAATCTATACTGAGCTGACGTGCTTTGAGTTTTGCCTAATATATTTATATTGAGTAAAAATGGTGGTCTTTGAAAGATCAATAACATCAAATGTTTCGGGATGTTTGTCTGACTGCAAGATATGATTTAGAGCTTTTTATATAAGTTTTTCAGAAAATCAGAATGGTTATCCATGTACAGAACATGTAAGACGTTCTATACTGCTGTAGTGAATTATAAAAAATATAGTGAATGCCAACCATTAATCAGATGGTGCGATTTGGTCGCAAAAAAGTCGAACAACGCAATAAAGTACCGGCTTTGCAGGCCTGTCCGCAAAAACGTGGAGTTTGTACCCGTGTTTTTACAACCACCCCTAAAAAGCCAAACTCAGCGCTTCGTAAGGTGGCGCGTATTCAATTGAGCAATGGTTATGAAGTAACAGGATATATTCCTGGTATGGGGCACAACTTGCAAGAACACTCGGTGGTTCTTATTCGCGGTGGTCGTGTACCCGACTTGCCTGGTGTGCGGTATCATATCATTCGTGGTGTTTTGGATACCCAGGGGGTTAAAAATCGTAAACAAGGCCGTTCTAAATACGGCGCAAAGAAACCAAAATAAGGAGCAAAAATGAGACGCCGTTCAGCAGAAAAACGTAAGGTCCTTCCTGATGCCCGTTTCCATGACGTGGCTGTAACTAAATTCATGAATTGTGTAATGACGCGCGGTAAAAAGTCCGTAGCTGAAAAAATCGTATATAATGCCATTGATTCTTTTAAGGGCACAGATCCTGAAAAATTAGAGAACTTTAAAAAGGCGATTGATAATGTGAAGCCCATGCTGGAGGTTAAGTCACGTCGTGTTGGTGGTGCGACTTATCAGGTTCCTGTAGAGGTCCGACCGGATCGCGCTCAAGCTTTGGCATTTCGATGGATTATTTCAGCAGCGCGCTCTCGCGCAGGACAAACCATGATTGACAAGTTATCTGCCGAATTAAGAGATGCAGCAGAAAACAAAGGGTCTTCCGTAAAAAAGAAAGAAGATACACACAAGATGGCTGAAGCTAACAGAGCTTTTGCTCACTATCGTTATTAATTAAGAGGATATAGGAAATGGCACGACAAACGCCCATTGCGAAATATCGTAATATTGGGATTATGGCGCATATTGATGCAGGTAAAACCACAACAACAGAACGTATTTTATACTATACTGGGAAGTCTCATAAAATCGGTGAAGTCCATGAGGGTGCGGCCACTATGGACTGGATGGAGCAAGAGCAAGAGCGTGGTATTACCATTACTTCTGCAGCGACCACTTGTTTTTGGAAGGATCACCGAATTAACATTATTGATACGCCAGGTCACGTCGATTTCACCATTGAAGTTGAGCGGAGTTTGCGTGTTCTTGATGGTGCTGTAGCCGTATTTGATGGTGTAGCAGGTGTCGAACCGCAATCTGAAACAGTGTGGCGTCAGGCTGATAAATATCAAGTGCCTCGTATTTGTTTTGTGAACAAACTCGACCGTACAGGCGCTGATTTTATGCGTTGCGTCGACATGATGGTTGAACGTCTTGGTGCGCGTCCTATGGTTATGCAGTTACCTATTGGCAGTGAATCTGATTTTAAAGGTGTTATCGATCTGATTACGATGAAGGCTATCGTCTGGAAAAATGAAAATTTAGGCGCTGAATTTGACATTATAGACATTCCTGCCGATTTAAAGGCGGAAGCAGAAAAATACCGAGAGAAATTGATAGAGTTAGCTGTTGAAATCGATGACGACGCTATGATGGCCTATCTTGAAGGTCAAATGCCCTCAGATGCTTTACTTCAGGAACTGGTTCGCAAAGGTACAATCAATTCTTTATTTGTTCCAGTTTTCTGTGGCAGTGCCTTTAAAAATAAGGGGGTGCAACCCCTTCTAGACGCTGTTGTAGCCTACCTACCATCACCTGTAGACATTGGTGCCGTTACAGGAACAAATCCTGACAATGAGGAAGAAACGATGGAGCGCAAACCAGAGGATACCGAAAAATTTGCTGGTTTGGCATTCAAAATCATGACCGATCCCTTTGTGGGAACATTAACCTTAATACGTATTTATTCGGGAAAACTAGAGAGTGGGTCTGGCGTTTCAAATA
>DAHXKW010000145.1 GCA_027366195.1 Alphaproteobacteria bacterium
GAAACAAACCGGTTTGTTTCCGGTTTAACACTTGTTGTTATAACCAAGAACAAACCGGAAACAAATAAATAACGCCGTTCTTAGTTTGTTTTCACTTTGTTTCCTATTATGGGACTACATTGTTATATACTTTAACAGCAAAAATTTTTAACACCTTATTTTTCTCTTGATTACAAAAAAAAAATAATTATTAAAATAGCAAAATAATTTTATTAGTTGCACAAGAAATTTTAATGGTAAACAATTCTTAAGGCTACTAGTTATGCATGCATACCTATGCAATTTAAGAAGCATAAATTAAGACTTATATCTTCAATTAAGAACGTCCTAACAATACAAGTTGATTAAACCCAAAGGGGCCACAATCGAGCTCAACCAGACCTAGCACCTCATAGACATGACTTTCATTAAGCGAGAATGTTATAATAGGGAACAAACTGGAAACAAACAACATCATTCACTTTTTGTTTCCGGTTTGTTTCTTATTAAGATTATGGCAGATTTTAATGCTAACAAATCACAAAAAATTGGAAACAAATAGTGGTATATATCAGTTTGAAAGGTTCTGTTCAGTGTGCCGTAGAAAAAGTGTCTTGAGTGTTAAGGAAAAATCGGGAGGTGACCCGGCAAGTGTGTGTTAGAGATGATGATTAAAACTGGATCATTCTTTGAATTGTGATATGATCAACAGAAACTTCACGTTCGCTCATCAATTCTTCAGTATCAGGTCCCAAGGGAAGGCATAGACTAGTATCTTGATCTTAGGGTTATCAAAGTTAGTTATCTACAATTGACATGTGCAGAAAGGATGCATCGTGCATCGACAAGATCATTGTTTAAAGATGGATCGTTCCGTAGTTTTAGTGATCCTTTCTGCCGTAATTGATAATCCGCAATATTCCGAACGGTAACCAGGATCTGATTGCTCGCAATCAGGATCGAATACTAGAAGGGAAATGAAAGGATCACATGCTATGGTATACGTTGGTATTGATATTGCCAAACTGAAATTTGATGCGTGTTTTGATACGCATCACATTCAGAAGGCAAATCAGAAAAAGAAGTTTGCTAATTTTGCCAATACGCAAGAGGGTATTGAAGAGTTTTGCGCTCAATTACCTGATGGTGTATTCGTTATATTTGAATCCACAGGTTCGTATTCAAAGTTGTTGTATAAGACATTATGTCAAAAAGGAATCCGTTGTTGTTGTGTTAATCCTTACCGTGTATTGCAATTTAGGCGTGCTTTAGGTCGTTTGATAAAAACTGATAAGACTGATGCTGAGACGCTTGCACTATACGGTGAGAAAATAAAGCCCCAGCCTACCATTTTTATGAATGAAGCCAATGAAGAACTCAGGGAATTGGTTAGAGCTCGGCAGCAGATTATGGACACCATACATGCGTATAGGAATCGTCTGGAAGTACCTTGTGTTTCTGAGTTTTTGAATACCATGTACGATGGACTTTTGGATCATTTGTCCGTGCGATTGAAACTCATTAATCAACAAATTAATGAGTTTTTACTCAGGCATCTAGACCATAAACATAAAGTAGACAGATTATGTACAATCGTGGGTATTTCAACAATTAGTGCCGTTAATTTGTTAGCCCACTGTCCTGAATTAGGTACGCTTTCAAAACAGCAAATTGGGATAATATTTGGTTTATGTCCGAATACGAAGCAAAGTGGTACGACATATATGTGTGAGCATATTTATGGCGGACGATCTGAGGCAAGGCGAACACTGTTTATGTGTGCTCAGGTAGCGCGCAAGTACAATTCGGAAATGGGTATGTTTTGTGACAGATTGCTGCGCAAAGGAAAACCACCAAAAGTGGATTTAACGGCAGTTATGAATAAACTGGCTATACATGCCAACGCTGTATTGAAGCATGATGTTGATTATGAGGTACATACGCCACCACCTGAACAGCAAAAGGTAGCGTAATGATACAGATGATGATTATGTGGCTTAGTTGAAAAAATAATAGCGAAGGGGACAGCGTGCAAGGCCAAAGAGCAAAACCTGCCTTGTACGATGAACACGGAGCATTATCATGCCTTAGCCAATAGACATCATTACAGTAAATGAAGTTCTAAAAAAATCGCTTTTTTGTGATGCATAACAAAATTATCAAAATTTTTTAAATACACCTATTGGCAGGTTAAGACGGTAACTACAAACTAACGTACAGTCATAATATCTTTGCAAAAATGGACCATTTAAAACAGATTATTTTATAATGTAGCCTATAATAGGAAACAAAGTGAAAACAAACTGAGAACGGCGCTATTTATTTGTTTCCGGTTTTTAATAATTCTTTAATTTGTGTTTCCGATTTGTTCTTAGTTATAATAACAAGTATCAAACCGGAAACAAACCAGTTTGTTTCCGGTTTACAATTGAAAACAAATAGTTGTATATAATAGTTTGAAAAGTACCGTATTGTTAACGCGCTACTAGAATAGTGGATTAATATTTTTTAATCATATTATTGTGCAACTATTTACCGCAGGGTAGTTGAATTTTGTCCGAAGCTCTCTGAAGTTTTCAGAAAGCGTAAATCTTTGTAAATGATAGTTGGCGTCTGGATGGAGATAAAATAGTTGCTCTTAAATTCTTTAGAAAAATCTTATTTATACCTATGGTTGGTTTGTTGTAGTTGTTACTGGTAAAAATGGTGTTTAAAGTGATTAATAAATCTTTGCAAAAATGATAAAAAATTAAGATAAGGTGCATTAAATATATAAATAATCGATTAGAGCAAGAAAATCACAAAAATAATTAAGAGTTTCAAGGTTTTCTGTTTAATACGATTTATGATTGATATGGATTTATTATATGTCCAGAAAATGCTAGTACCGAAATTAAGACGACCTGTTTGTTTTGTAACGGTACGTCAGATTGGTTGAATTTCAATCATTGGATTTTTCTGTGTTGCATTTCTTTTTTTGCTTCCTCATAATTATCATATGTCATTTACGAGGAAATAAAGTGTCAGAATTTATTGGACGTAAAGACGAGTTAGAGAAACTAAATGCACTTTTTGGTTCTGGTAAGGCAAAAATTGCTGTCATAAAAGGACGTCGTCGTATTGGTAAGAGTTTTTTGGTAAAAGAGTTTGCAAAAGGTAAATGTTTTATTCCTTTTTCTGGTATTGCACCTCTTGAACATGTATCAGCACAAGATCAACGAGATACTTTTTCTAATCAACTTGCACTACTTTTTAACATAGAGTTTCAAAAATTTTTAAGCTTAGGAACGAATGTAGGATCTTTCGAGCCCATCCATGAGATCTCATCAAACAAA
>DAHXKW010000016.1 GCA_027366195.1 Alphaproteobacteria bacterium
TCTTTGGCATTTGGGCGCAAAAATAGGAAGAAAACTCTTGGCACATACTGTCTGCTTGAGGATCAATGGAGATCTCAACCCATATATGCCTTTGCAGATTGAAAGAATTTTAGCCTTCTAAAAAACTTGCACACTGCGTAAAGAATAAACACTATCTTCAACTTAACCTATACAGGAACGATACCAAACCGTGAAAAGCGTGGATAGAGCTTAAGTTTCCACCAGGTTAATGGGTTTTTGAGCTCTCCTGAGAATTCAAAAGTGAAAGACATAAGAATATATCGACCTTTCCCGATCAATCTATCCATATGGATAGGGCCAAAAAAACGTCCATCCCAAGAACGATTTCTGTTGTCGCCAATAGGCAAAAAATGATTTTCAGGCACAACTATTTCATAAGTGTTATGCGCAGAATCATTTGCACGTTCTTCAGGAGAGTCCTTTACAACAATGATATTATGCTTCAATCCGTTATCTAAAGTTTCTTCATATTGATTGACCATTTTAACCTGCTTATCTTCATCATCAAAAAAACGGTAAGGCTCAACGGGTTGATAAGCGCATTTAACACCATTAATAGAAAGAATCCCATAATCAAATTTAATTCGATCACCAGGAAGACCAATGCAACGTTTCACAAAATCAATTTTTTCATTCTGCGGGTTGTTAAAGACTACGATATCCCCACGTTTTGGCATTTTCGCCCATTTGCGCCCATTAAAAAAACTCAAATGAAAAGGCATACCATATTTAGAATAACCATAGGCACTTTTGTCCACGATAATCATATCCCCAATTAATAAAGTTGGGATCATGGACCCCGAGGGGATTAAAAAATGTTGATATAAAAACAAGCGAACAAAAATAAGCAAACCAACTACTATGACCAATATCTTACTGCTACGCCAGATAGACCGTTCATTCGGCTCTGGAAACAAACTCGCCATTATCGTACAGGTTAAAGGTATATATGCTATTATACTACATATAAAGGTTTTTATCTTCTGTTTGTGTGGAATCAGATAAAAAATATCTTTAAAAGCGTCAAAAATTTATTTGAAAATAATAACGAATTCAAATCTTTTCAAAACGAACTTGAGGTTTTATTAATCAGTCAAGATGTTAATATCAAAACTGCTCAAAAACTCGTCAACTCTCTATCTCCATCCCTATCCTCTGACGAAATAATTGAAGAATTAAAAGGTGCAATTGCAAAAATACTCTTACCTTGCGAAAAAAAATTTAAGTCGCCTAATGTTCCTTTAGCTACGATTTTATTTTGCGGTGTAAACGGTGGGGGCAAAACAACGACTATAGCTAAAATGGCCCATTATCTTGCAAAAAATAACAAAGTTGGAATGGTTGCAGCCGACACTTTTAGGGCGGCCGCCATTGAACAGCTGGTAGCATGGGGAAATAAGTTATCAGTTCCTGTATTTACAGGGACCTTAAACAGTGATCCCGCCAGTATCATTTTTCAGTCTATTGATTGGGCGCAAGAACAAAAATTAAATATGCTACTAATTGATACAGCTGGTCGCCTGCAAAACAAAAAAAATCTGATGGAAGAATTATCAAAAATCAAACGCGTTATTCAAAAACAGATACCGAATGGTCCACACGAAACAATTTTGGTTCTTGATGGCACAACTGGTTCTAATATTTTAAGCCAGACTGAAATTTTTAATAGTGTTACCCCATTAACCGGAATTGTTATGACAAAATTAGATGGAACAGCAAGAGGTGGCGGGCTAATTAGTTTAGCCGCTCAATTTAAGTTACCTATCTACTTTTTAGGCACAGGAGAAAAAGTCAATGATCTAGAGCCATTTTCTGCGGAAAAATTTTCTTCTGATTTACTTGACAATTCATCTCTTTGACACGGAATTAAAGAGGAATTTATAGTAAATCACTAAATGGTGGTTTTGTGCTCATGTCTACATCAAACGTTGTCCCTATCCAACCTAAAGAAAACAAACCACACAACATCGCTCTAGAACAATCTTTGCTGGGTGCTTTGTTAACGCGTAACAAACGCATCGAAGATATCGTGGAATTTTTAGAACCAGAACATTTTTCGGAACGGATCCATGGCGACATCTACCGTGCCATCAGAACATTGTTCGAACAAGGAAGAACGGCTGATGATAAAACTTTAGCTCAATATTTCATAGGTGATAAAACTTTTGAAGAATCTGGGGGCACGAATTATTTAAAAAGCTTATTAGATTCTGTTGTTTCTTTTGTTCATGTCAAAGATTATGGCGAAAGCATATACGATATGCATCTACGTCGATCTTTGATCGATTTAGGCGATACAATTATTGACGAAGCACAACACCCCAAACCTGATACACGTGCCTTAGATACAGTTGAAGAGATTGAAAAACAACTTTTCAACCTAGTATCTTTAGGATCTACGCAAAAAAATATTGTTTCTTTTACCGATGCTTTGAGCGAAGCGATCGCACGCGCTGAAATTGCCTATAAACGTGATAGCCATATTATTGGTATTACAACAGGTTTTTTAGATATGGACCGAATGCTTGGCGGACTTCATCCCAGTGACTTGGTTATTATCGCGGGAAGACCTTCTATGGGAAAAACAGCTCTCGCTACCAATATTGCATTTAGTGCTGCCAAAGCTTTTAAAACAGACCAGGACGAACACTCCGAAGGGGGACCTGTAGCATTTTTCTCCCTTGAAATGTCATCCGAACAATTGGCAGGCCGTATTTTATCTTCAGAATCTGGGATTCCTTCAGACTGCATACGACGCGGAGAATTAAAATTCGAAGATTTTCCAAAATTTATGAATATTGCACGCGAACTTAGCCAACTACCTTTATATATTGATGACACGCCTGGCCTTAGTGTTACCGCTTTAAGAAATAGAGCACGACGTATGAAACGTCAATACAATATAAAAATGATTGTGATTGATTATTTACAACTTTTATCAGGTGGTGGGAATAAAAAGAGCAATGAAAACCGTGTACAAGAAATTTCTGAAATCACTCGCGCTTTGAAAGGACTCGCTAAAGAATTAGATTTGCCTATAGTGGCCCTATCCCAGCTATCTCGTGCCGTTGAACAGCGTGAGGATAAAAAACCACAGTTAGCGGACTTACGCGAATCTGGAACCATCGAGCAAGATGCCGATGTAGTTATGTTCATCTACAGACAAGAATATTACGAATCCCGTAAACAGCCAGAGTCTGGTACTGACGAACATTTAGCCTGGCTTGAACGCATGGAAAGAATCCATAACAAAGCAGAGGTTATTGTAGCCAAACAACGTCACGGTCCAATTGGATCTATACCACTTTACTATGATGCACGACTTGTGAAGTTCGGTAACTTAATGAAATAATTTTCCATTTTCTATCTCAACACGCATAAAACCTGAACGACTTTTTATCAAACTTAAATCATGCGTAACAAGAATAACAGTCATGTTTTGCTCTTTTGTTAAATCAATAACTTCATCCATCAGTAAGAGCGTTGTTTCTGGATCTAAAGCACTAGTAAATTCATCTAACAGTAAAATATCAGATTTCATCATTAAACGCATATATAAGGCAAGTCTTTGACGCTCTCCACCCGATAAACGACTGACCGTTGTATAGGGTGACGGTTTACTTTTGAAACGACTAAGATATTGTTGGATTGTACTATAAATTTTATTAACTGAACGTTTTCCACAAAACAACTGAAAGTTTTCTAAAATTGTTAATCCACAAAATAAATTGTCATTAATGTTTTGATGCAAGATCACTGATTTACCTGCTTTGTCGATATCAGGATGTCCTTCTTGTATTAATTTAAGCAATGTCGATTTTCCCGAACCATTATGCCCTGTAATCATGACACATTGCCCCTTAGGGATAGATAAAGATATATTTTTTAATATTGTTCGATCCTCTATGGTATGGGTAAGATTATGAATGGATATACTATTCATGACTTGCTCCGTAACATCGCAATAAGAACAACACCAATCAAAAGCCGTAAATATATTGTGCTCACATCTAACATCAAAAACATATGAGATGAAAAGAAGTAGCTAAAAACAACAAAGGCACACGCTAGTACCTGTTTTACAATTGATTCTGTAATTAATGCGCCCGCTACAAGTACCGTCCCTATACCCAGCAAAGATAAACCCTGATTCATATATAAATCGATATACCCTTGGTGTAATGTAGTTAATAATCCGGAAACACAAGCCAGTATATTACTGATACATAGCGCCAGAGTTCTGTATGCTTCCTTTTTATGAAATAATTCCTGAAATAGATTTGAATTGTCTCCAAAGGCTTTTAACTTTAATCCAACCTGAGAACGTAATAACGTATATAGAAATATCACAATCATTGAAACAATGACCCCATTTATCCACACAGGCATATAGACTGTTACAGGAATATGCGGACGCCCCATAATCAACAAATTAATACTAAAAAACATAAATACAGAAATAATACCTGCCATAAGAGAAGTCATACGATCATGGTTTTGTATTAAGCTGACAAAACCACCTGTTATAAGGCCACCCATAGCTCCAAATACTAAAGCTAACCACGTGGGCATGTACGCGAGCAAATTCACAAAAATAGCAGGCCCCATAAGGAAAGAACTTTCTACGGTTAAATCAGTTAATCTCGCGATGCGGTAACTTAATAACAACCCTAAACTAAAAGGTAAAAAGAGCAGAGTTTGCTCTAGGCTGGCTGATAAAATCATAGCTAGTTAACCACCCGCACATTATATTGACCTGCTCCTTTATAAATTTGTTCTTTTAGATGTTCAGGTGTACGCTCGCTTACCAAATAAGTCGGCGCCAACGTGTGTACATGAGGAATTTTTTGACCATCAATAACAGCCGCTACCATGTCAGCACCTTGCTTACCTATCTCACACTCTGAAACACCAAAAGCATAATTTGCACCAGCTTTTACAGACCCTTCATCACAAACAATTAAAGCAATATTAAGTTGCCGAGCTTTTTTTATAAGCAAATCTAATCCAGAAACGACAGTTAAATCTTTTAGGATAAGGATAGCTTCCCCGCTAATATGCTCGCACACAGTTTGTAAATCATTCGAATTTATGATGGGAAGACATTGTAACTCCTTCCCTCCTTGCTTCATCAGAGTTTGTAAAGCTCTAACCTCACCAAAAATTTTATCATCTTGGGCATGTATTAAGGTGATTTTTTTCATGTTTGGGAAAATGGTTATCAAAGATTTATAAAGTGTTTCTGGCCCAATTTCATCTTCAACAACATACGTAGATTTATTCGCAAAATTACCATACGCCGCCAATCCAAAAATTATAGCATTCTTACATAAATTTTGTGCGGCCTTCGTCAATGACACCCCTACGGTTGCTACGTACGGCACCTTCTGCGCATCTAACGACTTAAGAATACTTTGCATAATATTAGGATCACCCAATCCCTTTTTTATAAGGATTTTATAATTGGGATGAGATTTTTTGAGTTCTGACACAAAACCATCTTGAATATCAATCATGGCTGGCGCTTCAACAGGAAGAATTAAAGCAATTGTTTTTGAGGAATCTTGGCAAGCAATAAAAAACGCTGCCAAACAAGTTAGATAGTAACGCATTTTTTTCTCCATAGATAACGTGATTAATTTATTTGTTTAAATAAACCGCCATCGCCATCGCTTGGAAAAAAACATTTTTAATTTTAACAATCTTCTTCAATTCTAGGATAATACATTATTGAGGAACACGCAAAAATGGAACTGTTAAATTATACGAAAAAATAAAATTCAAACATGCGAGAATTCATAAACATGAAAATTTATTTATAATTTAAAAAACTCTTCATCTTTTTTTGATAGACTGTCTTTACGATGGAATTTTTCTTTAATTCATATGATCCTGTTCAGCCTTTTTCTTATCATGGCCCATATAAAAAAGATGCAAAGAGTACAAGACATTCCCTATCTAGATGTTTGGATACCTCTTCAAACGACAGATAACTTAACCCTAACCACAATTTCTGGATATGCTCTTACACATGATATGGCACTACAGTCTGCTGAATTATTACGGAGATATATAAAGGGAGAATTATTAGGAATCACGGATGATAGCACTACAGGTTATAGGTGGTTTCAGAACTCAACAACTTCGGGTTATTTTTGCGAACATGACGGTTTGGTTTCTTTTGTGCAAAGCACTCAAAAAAATAAGGATAGATTAACTCTAAACAGAACTCTTACTTCATTTAGAGATAAATATAAATGTATAAAACAATGGGAAGATCCTAAGACAACGGGCATTCAAACTGAAGCAACCCTTGATGAGTTAAGGGCACTAATAGCAAATGCAGGATTAAATTTTGCAAACCGAGAAAAAATGCTGCAAGATCTTGCCAATCAATTGCAGGTCAGTAATAAACTAACTATCAGAGCACTTTTGCAAGCAGATTTGGAGCTAGATTGGCTAAAACGAAGAATAACCAAATACGAAGAACTCTGTTCACTATATGATTTTGTCGTACCCGCCGTTCCTCATACTCACTGCTATCACCCTAATGTTTTGTTTCCACATGATAGTCGCGCTTTTCTTTATAATGGGGTTTACTTGGTTTTTGATAAACACTCTCCCCCTAATGGTCCAGTATTATTCAGACCGCATGCTTGGTTAGCATATAAAGATGGCTTTACCGAAAATCAATATAATAATACTACTCCGGAGGAGCATTGTAAAAAATGGCCTGAAATTACCACGACCGTACAATGGTTTAACAGAGAACAAACTTATAGAACTGATAATTTTATTTTACATGGATTGAATCCAATTCAAATTAGCACCACAAGTCCGATTATTGGACCACAAGAAGATTTAATACATAATGGACCATTTAGCACTGAAATTTCTTCTCCAGAGAAATATCGAGTAAAAACTGTACATATTATTCTTTCTGACACACAAGAAATTCCGGAAAACCAAGAAGAATTATTGGAATATTTCAAAAAATTGGAATTATCTCTTCATCAGCAAAAGTTCCTTATTCAACTTTTTTTCCCATTTCTTCAATTCTAGTTGTCTGTCGAAACGTCTGGGAAATTAGATGCAATATTCACATACTATACTTTCTTTCATACCGTATTTTCTCAACCGCTGTTTTACCAAAATGCTTATTTATCTGATCAATAACGACCGGCAATTTATAACTCAATGTAAACTTGGCGGATGCACTTGTTGTAGAGACCATCAAAACCCCCTTAAACCATTTTGTTGGCTTAATAAGCTCGGCAATATCTGGTCCGACAATTTCCTCCCATTTCATTTGTAAAACACATATCTGAAATCCGGGGATTTTTTGATATTGCCCCATCACATCATTAAGACTTTCAGAAACATGATGTGGCAAACCAATGCGTTTGGACCTAAATTTCATGATTAGATTTCTTCACTCATGCCCATAATGTTATAACCCGCATCAACGTAGTGGACACCACCTGTAATAGCCTGCGAGTAATCAGACATAAGAAAGCACGCGAAACCACCAACATCTTCTATCGTTGTACAGCGGTGAATAGGGGATGCTTTCTCACCGCATTGAAGCATTTTATCAAAATCCCCAATAACAGAGGCCGCCAAAGTCTTAATCGGTCCAGGAGAAACAGCATTAACACGTATGTTGTGCTTACCCATGTCTACAGCAAGGTAACGCGTACTTGCTTCCAATGCCGCTTTAGCAACACCCATGACATTATAGTTTGGTAAAACTCTTTGCGATCCTAAATAGGTCAAAGTCATCAAGGATGCACCTTCGTTTAGGATAGGTAGTGCTTCCCGGCATGTTTCTGTAAAAGAGTATACAGAAATATCCATCGCATTTAAAAAATTCTTACGGCTTGTATTGTAATACGGCCCCTGTAGTTCTTTCTTATCAGAATAGGCTAAAGAATGAACAATAAAATCAATTTTACCAAATTTCTTTGCAGCAAAATCCATAAGCTGCTTGATATGCCCTTCTTTACTCACATCGCATTCGACAACCGCGTCAAAACAACCAATAGATTCCGCCAAGGTTGCCACTCTTTTTTTCAACAAGACGTTTTGGTAAGAAAATACCATATCAGCGCCCCACTCTGAAGCTAACTTACTAATGCCCCACGCGATCGAATGGTCGTTGGCAACACCCATCACAATACCCTTTTTCCCCGCAAGTAAAGTCATCTATGCTCCTTCATATGAATTATGAGTTTACGATCTCCTGTGCGATTGTAACACATTCACAAACTTCTCCTGCTAGCCGAAATTATTCTCAGATTGATAAAAAAACATAAAACTGATAAGAATGGCTTAAAAGCACATCAAAATATAAGAAAATACGTGAAAACTTTAGTCGTAGAATCCCCCACCAAAGCTAAAACTATTGGGAAATATCTTGGAAAAGATTTTAAAGTTGTAAGTAGTTATGGACATATAAGAGACTTGGTATCCAAAGATGGCTCCGTAAACCCAGATGACAACTTCAAAATGCTGTGGGAAATTAATCCTAAATCAAAAGCTCACCTAAAAATTATTCAAGACGCCCTCAAAGACAGTGATACTCTTTTACTCGCAACTGACCCTGACCGTGAAGGTGAGGCCATTGCTTGGCACGTTTCTGAAATTTTAAAGAAAGATTTATCGAAGAAACATGTTGGACGCGTTGTATTCCATGAAATAACAAAACATGCAATACAAGAAGCCATTAAAACTCCACGCGCCATTAATCAGGAACTAGTTCAAGCCTATTTGGCAAGACGTGCCTTGGACTATTTATTTGGTTTTACATTATCCCCAGTTTTATGGCGTAAATTACCTGGCGCCAAATCAGCTGGCCGTGTGCAATCAGTAGCACTACGTCTGATTGTTGAAAGAGAAGAAGAAATCGAAGCATTCAAAGCCACAGAGTATTGGGATATTAACGCATTGTTTTCTCCAGAAATTGAAAGCAAATTGATTCAATACAACGATACTAAGCTTGAAAAATTTTCAATTGAAAATGAAACCCAAGCCAACGGTATAAAAAAAACATTGGAAAAACTAAATTACCAGGTAGGATCGATCGAAAGTAAAAAAGTTCAACGTAATCCCCTCCCACCTTATATAACTTCAACCCTACCTTGTGGTAATACAAAATGTATACCAGGTAACGAAGAAGGCTGGATCTTTATAGAAACTTCCTCCCCACTGTGTCC
>DAHXKW010000147.1 GCA_027366195.1 Alphaproteobacteria bacterium
AAGAATTTGAAGAATGTAAAACACTCAAAGATAAAATAATTCAATTAAATTTAAACGCTGTTTCTCCGAAGCAGGCTTTAGATATCTTATTTGAACTAAAGGAAGGTTTTGGAACAAGAGGTTAGCGTTGCTATACTATAATTTTGCCTTTCTTGCCACGTCGAGCTAGTCTCCTCGCAATTGTGCAAGTCAAGTAATTCGATGACAAGAGTCGGAGAAATTTTTAGGAGTTTTAGCGCCTAAAGATTGATGAGGTCTTGCTTCGTTGTAATATAATAAATATTGCTGTAATACCATTTCTCATAAATAATATTACAGATAATTGGATGCGCATATCGTTTTAACAAGTTCTTCTTTTAGCTTTGCAACAAACTCACAAACAGCCTTTTCCAGTATTTCTAAGGACTCATATACCCTGTTCACAATAGTGTGATCTTTGATATACTGCCAAAGTTTTTCAACAGGGTTGAGCTCTGGCGAATATGGTGGCAAATGTATGATTTTAATATTTTCTGGGACCTCCAATTGTGCTGATTTGTGCCACCCAGCTCCATCCATTACTAACAAAATTTTGCTTCCTTGATTCTGCTGACTCAGCTCCTTGAGGTATATATTCATGCATTCCGTATTGACCATGGGTAAAAGTAGAGTACAACTTGTGCCATCGCGAGGGCTGGCTGCGGTGTATAAATAGAAATTTTTAAACCCTAGCTTTACAGGAACAGGGGTTCTCGTGCCTTTTTTAAACCAACCATGACCAATCTTAGAGTGCGTACCAAATCTAGACTCATCAAAGAACATCAGTTTTAAAGAAGGGTTGTTTTTAAGTGTAGCGCTTAGTTTTTTTTAAAGTCTTCTTGCATGTTTTTATCTGCTTTGTAGTGGCGAGGCCTGGGGGTAATATAAGAAAAACCTAAAGATTGAATAGCTCTGTGTGCTGTGGCGACTGAAATTGAAATATTATACTTTTCCTTTGCAAAGAGCTTAACGTCCTTGCACGTCGTCCTGCTCCTAGACTCAATCCAGGCGCTTATCTCTTGAAGTTGAGACTCTGATAGTTTTGGTTTTCTTCCACGACCTTGCGCCACATAAAGATTATCAAACAACCCATCTCTAACACTTTTGATCCACTCTGTTAGAGTGGGGCGCGTTACGCCAAAAACTTCTGAAACCTTTTTGACTCCATGGTCTTTAGCTGAAATAACCGCTTGTAATTTGATTGCTATTTTGCAGTCCTTGCCCATCAAGCTTAACATCTTCTGTGCCTTCTCTGATACAGCTGCTGTTGCGAGCTTCGAAACCCCTGACATCATCTATCTCCTTCTTATTCATAAATAGAAGAATAGCAAAAATTAAGAAAACTTAACATCAGTAAATTTATTTATGAGAAATGGTATAATACAAAGCTTTCAAAATGTAATAATTGCTGGTATAGTAGAAGGTCTACATGATACAAGTTATTCAGTTGGTTTGGATGGTAAAAAGTTGGATCAGGCAATAACTGAATCTACAAAAAATGCAGTAGGGAATGACTTGGTTTTAACGGTATTAATTAAGAAAGAAATTGAAGAAAGTTATCAAATCCATCGTAAGCGTTTAGAA
>DAHXKW010000004.1 GCA_027366195.1 Alphaproteobacteria bacterium
AGAGAGATCAATCTCCGGAAGTTACCTGAACCTGGAAGTGTGGAACTTGAATTCAAATCGGCACCAAACAAAATCGCCTCGCAAGGCCTGTCAATACGGGGTTTTATCAATGAACTTTCTCACTTAACCGGACACTAGTGAGTTTGGAACACGGATTCAGGTATAAGATAATGAATAATATTTTCCACTCAATTAAGTTATTCCTTGCCCTTTATTGTGCAATTGCGTCATTTCAAAGTATTGCTGGTGTTTCTATGCCTCAAGGAAAAAGTTTTGATGAAATGAGTCAAGAAGGGTATGTATTGCTAGATTCAGTAAACATGTCTTTATTGTATCTTCTGTCAACCTCGGAAAAATTTGATCCGAAAGCAACATTATATTACGGAAAAATGGATGTTCCTGGAGAGTTTCAGGATTCTGTAAATACACTTGCTTCTCGCGATGAATTTAAAAGCCATGAGGCGCTGCTTAGGCTTAGCCCTTTTCTTGATGCGCGTATTCAGGTAATGAATAACGCTAAAGCATACTTGATTCCGTTAAATGTGACAATTGGCCCTTACGATTTCGCAAAAAAACGCTTTCCATTATTAATAGACCTTCCCGTAACTTTGAAGAAATCAAATAAGCAGTTATATTGTTCTGGTGCGTTTGAACAGTTGCGCAATGAGGTATCGACGGTCTGTATTGAACCAACCAACTGGAATAAGAATAGTTTGGCATTTAATTACCTTGATATTGACGACTCAAATTCCGCAGAATCATTTAAGCAGAATTATCAAAATCATCAGATTGCATTCGTTTTCGTTGTTGAAAAAAATGGTGATATTAATTTGTACAATAAGAATTATTTAGAATATGGATTTGCACCTAGGCACAAAATTTCGGTTATTCAACCTGTTAAGGTAATTGGTATCATTATTTATGATCTTTCAACCGAGAATGTTTTGTTGTCTGCTCCGATGAGTCAATAATTATTATCCACGTGCGTCCAATTATATGTGTAAGTTCATTGTTATAGTCCGGTTATTTTTGAAAATTATAGGAAAACAATAAGGATTGGAATAATGATATTTCTGCATGAGATTTGACTATATGATGGATAAGATTGTGATGCAGATAAATCAGAAAATTAATTTTGAGGAATTCTATGTGTAATTTAACGATACGGCAGGAAATTGAAATGGTGATTTGGTAACTGAAGGCAGATCGCAGGAAGGACTACTGGTTGGAATTTTTGGGTATTATTTGGAAGAACGGGTAGAAAACTTACCATTCTTCCGCGATTGATGTTTTTTTGACTATCGTTTTACTTGGCTCTTGGAATTATGAAAAATAGAATCCTTGCCGCTAGTATTATCTTATTTTTATCAGTGACGATACAGGCTGGCTTGCTATCAAACCTGACTAATACATATGAATCACATATTTCAGGATTTGTACAATCTGAACATGATAGGTTGCAGTCTAATTTCCCTGATGATGCATTTTCTTATGATTGTACTCCTGGGAAATTCTCCAACAGAATTGAAACAATAGATATCGACCAAGCCCAATTAAAAATTTCTCATGCTAATGTAACTAATATATACAAATCCGATCCGCATTCATATCTGATATTTATTGCTAGTGATGGAACAGGTAAGAACTCATCGGCTATTATGGATATGACTGGACAAGCATTAGTGGATTATCTTAATCCACTAATCAAGTCTCGTATCCAATGCCTGAATGAAAGAGAAAAGCTTCGGAAGATTGATTTATCTAAATTAGTTGTTCAGGGAGTGCCTGAGCAATTTCCCTCAAACTTGGCATTACTGGCATGGCTTGTCAAGCATTCTTCTGATGACCATGTCAGAGTCATTTACTCTTGGGGGGTAGGTGCCGATCAACATGCGTCTCTTGTAAAAAATACCAATAACTCGGCTACTGGAGATACACTTATGAATCAGGTGAATGACGCTTATAACAATGCATCTAAGGAAGTGTTGGAAATTCACGCCAAAGACCCTAATGCATCATTTGTCTTTGTAACGACCGGATTTAGTCGTGGCGCTGCTGCTGCAAGGATTTTGAACAACATGATTCTAGATCGTGGATTTTTAGATCATTATGAATATATTATACAGCCAGGAAAAGCAGAGATTGGTGTTAGCCTATTGTACGATACGGTTATTACCCAACGACAGGATATTTTACATGGCAAGGCTATTAATGATTCAACTAATATAAGTCAGAAGATTGACTCGAGAGCCTATGAAATTTCTTCAAAAATTTTACAAGTACTACAAATTTCGGCAAGGAATGAATATAGAAAAGGTTTTGAATTAAAGCAAGCCATTGGTCGGAATGTGATAGAAATATCCCTGCCTGGATCTCACTCCGATATCGGAGGCGGCTATGGATTTCATGGGATTTCTGCTGTAACACTAAAAATGGGTATTTCATTTCTTTCAAAAGCTGGTGTTCCCATGGGTATCTTGCCAAGCAATTTCATGCCAATTTCATCTGATTATGTTATTCATGATTCTCGAAAATTTCCAATAATACCTTTTGATGAACAACTGAAGTTACCAAGACAACTTAATACAAGATAATTAAAACCAGATATGCGATTTAAAGTCCTCTATAGGGGATCCGTAAATCCCTCGCCTTTAGGCGAGGGTCGTTAACTGTACTTTACCGTTCTACTGTTAGGTGTTGCCACTCAAGCATATACTATCGTTCTTTTGTGCAACGAATTGAAATTATTTCCGGTATGCATCAATGAATAATGACATTACAAATGAAGTAGTATCAGGGAAACCTACGGTTCTTGCAAATGCAAGGGAGTTGATAGCTGGTAAAACCCGTTTTGAATCAAAAGAAATTCAAGCTATATATGCTTCTGAAGATTTAGTATCTTATCAAATTAATGTTCAATATGATTTAGATGCTACACCAACAACTCAGAATATTACAGGGAATTTTTCAAGAAGTCAGGTTGATATAAAAACATCTGATCCTGTTGATGATGCTACCAATGAAGTTGCAATGCGTTTAATCGACGCATCAAATGTTTTACAAAATGAACTTGTCATTTCTAGTACAAAATACAACCAAATAGAACCTGGATTGTTGCTTAAACATAAGCACAAATATTGGCACCTTCATACTTGCAGAAATTGCTCTGGTACGGGGCAAAATAAGTGTGGAATATGTTCTGGATCAGGCGAAACAATATGCTATAAATGCTTTGGTAGTAGTAAAATTCCGTGTGATAATTCCGGCTGTGTTAATGGCCGTGTTAATTGTAACGTATGTTATGGAAAAGGTAGTACTTCACATCAGGTTGCATATCAAACTTCATATTCAGAATACTATAATGGCTCTTATCATACACGGTATAGAACTGAATATCGTACTGAATATCAACTTTGCCGTTTCTGTTCATACGGCAAAGTTAGTTGTGTTAAATGTTCTGGAACAGCAAAAATTAATTGTCAGATTTGTTATGCTACTGGACGATTGTCTTGCCATAAATGTGCTGGCTCTGGAATAGAAGCATGCCAACCATGTGATGGTTCCGGAGAGGTTGGCTTGTCGACATGGGTTGACGTGCATATTACCAACCAAAATTTCTCACTTAATACACCAGATGGTACGCCAAATGATGTTTTGAATATGATAGAAAAGGAAGGATTGCATGGTCTACCATCGATTTCTGAAAATTTTAATTTTGTTAAAACGATACTAGATTCACAAAACAGCATCTTGGCAACATATTATGGTGAGTTTCGGGTTGCTCGCCAAGATGTGATTTGTAAGGTCGAGTCAGCCCATCTTATCGCTTATGGAAACGACCTGCGCTGGTGGTCACTTGATGGAATTATTGAGCGACTGTTGCAAGATGATCTCAATGTCTTGTTAAGCACAATTGTGGAGTCTTCGAAAGATGGCATATTCTCATGCAGAATTGACCACCTATTGGAAAATCTCAAGAATATTTTTTCATCTGAAATAAACATTGATATCATCGAGTCTACTTTATCTGATAAGAATGTAATTAGATATAGAGAAGCAGTATCAGATGAATATGCTAAAAATGTTAAGCAAGGAATGCAAGTGGCACTTCGTCGAGTACACCTTCGTTCGGCAAAACGTTCTGCTTGGATGACACCTTTAATTGGCTCGGTTTTCGGAATATCAGTATGGGCATTTGAAGGCGCAATGTGGGCAGCGATCTCTACAATCATTGTTTTTCCATTTAGTCTTATTTTGCACAAGTTATCTATTCGAAAACTACTTACCAACATATTTGGACAAGCGAAATATACTAACCGAGTTATATATCTGTCAGGAAAATTTAATGTTATACGCAACGCCTTGTTTTTGCTTTCAATACCATCGGTTATTCTGTCAATTGGAATGGGTTTTGGATTGCCAGAAAAACAACCTTTAACCGTTAATGAATTGAGTCATGTTATTCCATTGTTTTTCAGTGAAATCCTTGCACCTAAAAGTAATTTATATACCCAGTTAATTAACAAGGGAAATCCCCCGGCTCTACCGAGGAGGCAGTAGAAGTTTGACATTTACAGGGGTCGCCCATGGGTCAGACTTCCTTTTGTGAGCCGCCAAGCAAACTAAAGGGAGAAGACGATGGACGACTTTGAGAACCTAAGCCACAGCAGGTGGGAGTGTAAATAGTCGTCCCTGAAAAATCCCTTTTTGTGTTTTTGGGATAAAACTGGTCATTTCCATAGCCCTGATACCGTGTCAGGCCGCCTGTAGCGCCATGAACCAGACGACTAAACATCGCATTGGCACTTTCTCCATAAGTTTCGGGGTATCGAAGTTGAAACCGTGGTAACTATCGTGGTAACTCGATATTGATTAAATGACGAACCTCATTGCTGTAATAGGTTTTTGGCCACAATATGAAAGACGCCCTCCCGCCAGTTCGGCAGTTGGGCCAACGAATCCCGGAATTCCTCTATCGGCACGGGCCTGGCGAACAGGTACCCCTGATGTGCGTGACAGCCGTTGCGCTCAAGAAAATCACGTTGCTGCTCCGTCTCCACTCCTTCGGCCATGACCTTGAGCCCAAGATTCTCAGCCATCCCGATGATGGTCCGGATGATCACGGCATCATTCGGATCGGTGGCAACGTCGCGCACAAAACTCTGATCGATCTTGATCTGGTTCAGGGGCAGACGTTTGAGATAGGACAGGGAGGATTGT
>DAHXKW010000114.1 GCA_027366195.1 Alphaproteobacteria bacterium
AACCTCAGGACTCTCTCCTCCTCCAAATGCAGCAAAAGAAAGGCACGAAAAGAGAAAAAAATTACATTAGAATTTGAAGCTTATTTTTTAAGTATGCCTTAATTAATATATTAATTTTTCTAGAGAGTATATGATAAGAAAAACAAACATCATTCGTCGATTAAACATAAATTCAATCCCTTTCTCACGATTTAGACTATCTCTCCTTTTTCTCACTTTTTTTCTCTTTTCGTGCCTTTCTTTTGCTGCATTTGGAGGAGGAGAGAGTCCTGAGGTTATTGAAGAAATAAGAAGCTTCCTTCGCACAAAAACTGCTCCATGGGGGCAGCAAAAAATTATTGCGGATAAATTAGACATTAAACCTCCCACTTTATGCACTTTTATCAAGAATAATACTAACTCGCCCACGCTTATAAAAAATTTTAAAAGTGCATTTCCAGATGAATATGCAAAGTTTACAGGGGCCCCTCCTTCTGTGCCTTCTCAAACACCAGCCGTTAAGTCTGAGCAAAGCTCACAATCAGAATCTATTAAAGCTTATCCATGTTTAGATCTTTGCCAGCTTCCCTTTCATCCCTCTTTTCCTGATACGTATTCTTTATTCATGGCGGACTCTTCTCTTATTTCCCGGGCTACGATCTCAGATTGGGAGCAACATGCCCATTTTGCAGATATAGGACGACGTTTCTTAAGACCATGCCTTGCAGGAGATGAAAACATAAGCTTTGCAATAACTGAACAGGAAGCACAAACAAAAAACCAATGGATTCTACAAGACCAAAAAATAATCTCTGGACCAAATGGAGAACAAAAACCGTATCATGTTGTGCAACTTTTTAAAAAGCGTGCGGAACTCAAGCCAGTAAATTTAATAAAAGCTCTCACTGAACACCATATCAATGCCGATGATGGATTTGACTTTCAAGCTGGTCTCATTATTTTTCCATATACCGATCACACGGCAATGGTTTATGGGCTTAGTCAGTGGAAGACCCTGCTGAATCCAGACTGCATTATTCCCCAGTGGGGATTGCGTGTGGCAACATCTGGTCAGATATGTAATCCGAATCAAATTAAAGCGCTTCACGCAGATCATTATAGAACTGCTAACCCATTTTCAAGACGAGAAAAAGCAGCCGCCTTACAGCCCGTAGAAGTGTTTGGGCTGGAAGTAGGATCCGAAGAATTAAAAACAATCGCTTTAATGCCTAATAAATCCGTAAAAACACAGCATGTGATCGAGGGAACAGATCATCTTCAATTTACAGTTAGCCCCTCTGATAAAGTACCCTCTGAACAAACGCTTCCCTCCCTTCATACAATTTCAACATATTTCTTTACTTTAACGACAGATCGCAACTTTCATGTTCATAGTCGTCTAAGAGAATTTATCGATGATGAGGTTAAAGAGGCCGTATTACTGAAGGGCCTAAATCGATACTTAGAAAATTTACTTAAATCTTCCAATGCAAAAGAAAAAATTTTTCTTCATGATACTTTATGGG
>DAHXKW010000121.1 GCA_027366195.1 Alphaproteobacteria bacterium
TTGCTGCTCATCAGACAGTTCTTTTCCATCAAAAAATATGACAGGTAAATTCTCGTATTGTTTTTCTTCTGTAAGGCGCATGGCTTGCTCTAATACTGTTGAAGTCGGATTTTTATATGGTACTTTTAAGACTGACATACATTCTTCGATAATTTTGGGTGTTATTGTTTGATCTAATTCCATCAATGTCTCAAACAATGCTTGTTTTTGTGCACTATTTAAATCTGTGCAACACGTCATATAGATTAATGTTTCATGGTGAACAGGGTAAGGTTCATATATGAATAGCAACTTCCCTTTATCACAGTATTTTTTTCTGATCTTTGGTAAGATTTTCTTATAAAACTCAATACAGTGTGCACACCCTAAATCGAAATAATTAACTATAAAATGTTTTGCTTTATGGTTACCGTAAGAAATTGCATATTTACTTTTGGTTATATGACCAAGTAATAGAGTAAATGTTAAAAAACAAAACATGACATTATTTAAGCATCCATAGCAAGCTGCTTACGTTCCATTTTTTCAAGTTCTGAATCCTCTAAAATCACTTCTGAGGCTTTGTGTGTTTTCAAAAATTCAGGATCAATACCTTTATAACGCTTGACAACGCAACCCGTACCAGCAGGGATCAAGCGTCCAACAAGTACATTTTCTTTTAGACCAAGAAGCATATCGACCTTCCCTGATATCGCAGCTTCCGTTAGAACACGTGTGGTTTCTTGGAATGATGCAGCAGACAAGAATGATTTGGTGTGTAAACTTGCCTTTGTAATACCTTGTAAAATGTGTCGTGCTTGAATTGTTCGTTTTCCAGTTCGTTCTAATTCTTCATTTAAGGTATACAAATCTAGCCTTTCTATTTCATGTCCAACTTCAAGCTCAGAGTCGCCAGGATCGGTAATTTCAAACTTGCGTACCATTTGTCTCACAATAACTTCAACGTGTTTATCGTTAATTGGAACAGCATGCAATCTATAAACTTGTTGAATTTCATCAACGAGATATTTACAAAATGCTTCAACGCCCATTATGCGCAATATATCATGAGGAACTTGATTGCCTTCAACGATTAAGTCACCTTTTTTGACAACGTCACCGTCGTTAACGGCAACATACCGACCTTTGATAATCATGTATTCTACTTTTTGTGGATGATCGGTGCCTTCAGAGTCCTCGGCTATAATTTCAATTCTTCTTTTTGTTTTATAGTCTTTACCAAAGACAACTCGGCCATTAAATTCTGCAATAATGGCGGCATCCTTTGGGCGACGAGCTTCAAATAGTTCTGATACACGGGGTAAACCACCAGTAATGTCGCGAGTCTTTACCATTTCTTTTGGCATACGCGCTAATACATCTCCGGCTTTTACCTGGGTTCCATTACCTGTCAAAACTATAGCATTTGCTGATAAGTAGTAACGGTATGCTCTATCTTCTGCATCCAACTTCATGTGTGGCTTTAGGTTTGATGTTCCTGGATTTTGTTTCCAGTCAATAACCATGCGGTTGATAACACCTGTTGTTTCATCTAATACTTCTCGAATACTTTGTCCATCATATAGATCAATGAATTCAATAGCACCATCTTTTTCTGCGATAACCGGGTATGTGAAAGGATCCCATTTTGCAAGACGGTCCCCAGCCTTTACTTTCATTTTATCAGTGCAGTAGATTTCAGCGCCATAAGGTACACGTTGACGCATTAATTCATTATCATTTTGGTCGAATAGAGAGATTTCGCAAGTGCGTGATAAAGTAATTTTTATACCATCTCGGTTCACCACTGTTTTTGCATTAGTAAGTGAAACATAACCATTATAACCAGCTTCTATGCTAGACTGCTCTGCTCCTTTTTGTGCTGCACCACCAACGTGGAAGGTTCGTAGCGTTAACTGTGTTCCAGGTTCACCGATGGATTGAGCTGCGATGATACCGACAGCCTCTCCAATATTAATTAAGTGACCACGGCCGAGGTCTCGTCCATAACATTTTGCACAAATACCAGAAAGTGATTTGCACAATAACACGCTTCGAACTTTGATTGAGTTTATGCCGGATTCTAAAATACGGTCAGCATGAACTTCTGTTATCATTTCACCGTTGTGGACAATAATTTCTCCTGTCCTTGTATCTTTTATATCACCTTGAGCAGCACGTCCTAGGATTCTATCAAACAACGGAATAATAGAGTTTGAGCCTTCCGAAACAGCTTGTATGTTCAAGCCTTCTTTTGTACTGCAATCTATTTCAGTAATGATACAGTCTTGGGCAACGTCGACTAGACGACGTGTTAGATAACCAGAGTTGGCTGTTTTCAACGCAGCGTCAGCCAAACCTTTACGCGACCCGTGAGTTGAAATGAAATATTCCATCACATCCAACCCTTCTTTGAAGTTAGAGATAACGGGAGTTTCTAAAATTTCGCCTGATGGTTTTGCCATCAAACCACGCATACCAGCAAGCTGTTTCATTTGATCTCGAGAACCTCTAGCTTTCGAGTGTGCCATCATATAAACAGAATTGACCGGTTGATCATCTGCCACTTTAGACATTTGTTCCATCATTTTCTCAGCAACCTGATCTGCGCAGCGTGACCAAGCATCGATGACTTTGTTATATTTTTCTCCGGAGGTTATTAAACCATCTAAGAATTGTTGTTCGTATGTTGAAACAACCTTTTTCGTTTCATCTACTAAAACTTCTTTTTCTGGTGGAACGAGAAGGTCTGCTTTGCTAAATGAAATTCCGGCTTTGGTTACATATTGGAAGCCTAGCATCATAATTTTATCAACAAAGACAACGGTAGCTTTTTGTCCAGCGCGGTTATAAACCTGACGTACTAGTTTTTGAATATCTCCTGAAATTAAAACTTTATTGATCATTTCAAATGATAATTCATGATGTTGAGGCAAGTATTGGTAAATAATTAACCGTCCAGGAGTTGTATCCTCAGTTTTATATTCTATAACGCCACCTTCTTTATAATGAGGTACACGCGCTTTTATACGTGTATGTAATGTTACGTCTCCTCTTAATAACTGGTGTTCTACTTCATCAAGAGATTGCAAGATTGCCCCTTCCCCTTTTTGATTAGGACGGGACATAGATAAGTAATAAAGGCCAAGAACGATATCTTTTGTTGGAACAGTAATAGGCTCTCCGCTTGATGGTGAGAGGATGTTATTGGTTGATAACATCAGAATACGTGCTTCTAAGCGAGACTCTAAAGATAGTGGGACGTGAACAGCCATTTGGTCACCGTCAAAGTCAGCGTTGAAAGCTGTACAGACCAAAGGGTGCAATTGGATAGCTTTACCTTCTACCAATACAGGCTCAAAAGCTTGGATACCAAGTCTATGAAGTGTTGGTGCGCGATTGAGTAAAACTGGATGTTGCCTGATCATTTGTTCAAGAACGTCCCAAACTTCTGGAGCAGCCCGTTCTACTAAACGTTTCGCTGTTTTCAAAGTGGGAGTCAGACCATATTTTACTAGTCTTGAATAGATGAAAGGACGGAGTAATTCTATAGCCATATTTTTAGGAATACCGCACTGATACAACTTCAATTCTGGTCCAACAACGATAACCGAACGACCTGAATAATCAACACGTTTACCCAATAAGTTTTGACGGAAACGACCTTGTTTTCCTTTAAGCATATCGGATAAAGATTTTAGTGGTCTTTTGTTTGACCCTAAAATTGCTCTACCGCGACGTCCATTGTCAAAAAGAGCATCAACAGATTCTTGAAGCATACGGCGTTCGTTTCTGATAATAATTTCTGGGGCATGCAATTCAATAAGTCTTTTAAGACGATTGTTACGATTGATAACACGCCGGTATAGGTCATTAAGATCAGAAGAGGCAAAGCGGCCACCGTCTAGAGCAACAAGCGGTCTAAGATCAGGTGGAACAACAGGCAAAACTGTTACAATCAATGCCTCAGGTGAAGCTCCAGATGCTTTGAATGATTCGAACAATTTGATGCGCTTAATTAATTTACGACGACGTACTTCAGAAGTGACTTCACTTATCTCTGATTTTAATTGTTCTAGTTCCGCATCTATTTTCACTTTTTTTAGAAGTTTTTTTAATGCTGCAGCACCAAGATCTGCTTCAAAACCATTTTCTCCAAATTCGTCTTGTGCTTTTAAATACTCTTCATCTGTTAGTAGTTGTTTGGTATGTAAGTTGGTTAGCCCCGGATCAACAACGATATAGTTTTCATAATAAATAACTTTTTCGATTTCTTTCATACCCAAATCAAGCAGTAGGCCGATACGTGATGGTAGAGAGCGTGTAAACCATACATGAGCGACAGGAGAAGCAAGTTCAATGTGTCCCATACGTGTGCGGCGCACTTTAGAAGTTGTAACCTCAACGCCACATTTTTCACAAATAATACCTTTAAACTTTGTACGTTTATATTTACCGCACAAGCATTCGAAGTCTTTCACAGGTCCAAAAATACGTGCACAAAATAAGCCATCGCGTTCTGGTTTTAAAGTTCTATAGTTTATAGTTTCTGGTTTTTTCACTTCTCCATAAGACCATGAACGTATAGTATGCTCATCGGCC
>DAHXKW010000032.1 GCA_027366195.1 Alphaproteobacteria bacterium
CCCTTTTTGGTACCTTTCTTTATCCATCTTACACGCCTCTCGTAATGCATGCAGCCTCGTTATTATACTGCCTGTCTCATAAGATGCTAAAGACAATTCCCACTAAAGTGGAAGGTTTACACCCGACCCGTTGGAAATTAAGACGTGCTATATCCTATGCGAATGGAGGAAAATTAAGGGTAAGGACAGAATTTGAACAACAAATCTGCATAGAGTGTGGACGTTTATTAGCAAACAACATAATCCTCTACAACGCGAGATTCTTATCTGATTTATTGGAGATATTCGAGAAAGTGGGCAATACAAAAATCATTGAGATCATAAAGAAGATTTCTCCCGTTGCATGGCAGCAGTTCAACTTTTATGGTCGATTTGAGTTCAAAAAACTAGTTCAATTAATTCCGTTTGCAATCATGATCGCTTCAATAAAATGGGAGAATTTTTTGGTTTGATATTCTGAATTTTTACCGTTTCGGGGCGTTGGGCAAAAATACCCAATATGCTAATTTTATTCTTATACTAAATCACATACGTCTTAAAATTTTCAGTTGAAAATATCAAAGTTGCGTTAATATCTGGATCGTTGCTTCTGCTTCCTCAGAATTATTCACATTAGAAATATAGCGAATAGGAAAAGCTGTTCCTATCGGTCGATCAAGGATAGAAAAACGATATCTCTTCTGTTCATCAGTTTCTACAGCAAGTTTAGTATTACCAACTTTCACAATCACAGGAGCGACAGAGATACCGTATTTTTCTGATCTTCTAGGCAAATCACGAATTAAAGGAAGTCCAATTTCCATAGACTGAAAACTTTCAAGCGTTTCTAAGTCAATATCTGATCTTTCTGCGTTTATTTTTCTTAAGTTTCTTAAAGTTTTATTTTTTGCTAATTCTCTTAAAAAAGAGGTGGAATTTTTTCGTCCTGACAAATCAAGAATTGCCAAGTTAGGCAATGGAAGCTGTGCTAATTTTCTTAAAACAAGTAACTCTCCCTCTTGAAATTCAGCATCTCCATCTAATCTTAATTCGAAAATGTCATATAATTTGTTAGAGGAAACCGTGAGATTTTGACTCTCATCAAAAAATCTCATCATTTCTGATAAAGAGCAACTTAATTTATTACTAACAGAAGAAAATTGGAATCCTGCGGATGTCCTGTCGAAGGTATAACCATCAGCATTAAAGACAAAAGCTGGCTCAAGCATCTGTCCAGTCTGAGTACTAAATAATAAATTCGTCATTATTGGGAAAAACATGATACACCTCCTATGCTCTTCTCGAGGGAATTTGCTGGAAAGAGTAACCACGAATCGATCTTAACACCAACCCAATAGAGTTGTCGTAAAATCCAGACCTTACTAATCCCTCGATTTCATCATACATGATTTTTAATTTTTGTGATATACTTGTAATCGATTGAATTTCTGCTAAGCTGCTTTCAATTTTAAACTTACCAAGAAATAGAAGTGCTTCCCGAATTTTTTGCAATTCACCAATATATCGTGGAATTTTCGAATAAAACCCACATACTTGACTAAGACTTTGCAAATTCAAGAATATTTTTTTGAATTCTTCTTCAGAACACTCTTTTTGTTTCATTCTTGTTAACAATGCTGCAGGTAAATTACGGTAAAGGAAATGATGAAAGAAACGTTTGTCTGTTTCTTGAGATAGCAAGACACTCAGTGTGCCCCGACAATAGCGACAAATATCTAAGTAAGATATTAAAGAAATCTCTACTTCTCTTATTTGTATTGCATTATGTTCACCAGAAAAACGTACATATTTTAAAGGCGGAATAGGACTACTGACAAATTTTAACCACGCTTGTTCACTATCATAAAAATTCCCCGTAAAATCGTTCACAAGACAGTCAGGATTGCCATAAATTTCATTTAACCTTAACTGATAGTTCTCTTCAGACAAACCAAGATTATCTCTAACGAATTTCTGGTGCTCTTCTGGGGTTAATGTTCCTCCTTCTTTTGCAAGTTCATAGATATCACGTAACGATCCAGAACAAAAATGTCGTTCAGCTATTTGGACATGTGGATACTTGCAACAAATTTTACCTGTTTGTCCTTGTTCACGTCTACTAGTTAAACACTGTTTTATGGTATCCCAAGCTTGTATTTCTGTACCAGATAACTTCAATTGTGTCATCTTGGTATTAGCATCTAAGTCAAAAGTTAAATCTATGGCTTCTCTTTGCACGTCGCTTCCACTTATAAAGATCCCACAATGTATTGCAAAGGGACTGTAACGATTACCATCATCTTTGAATCTGAATTGTACTAATAAAGGATTAGATCGGGCTCCACGTTGTTCATAGCAACACCTCAATTGATTTCGAAGTATTGGTTCAATTGTCAATTGATCGTTTTTCTTTTCTTCACGTCCCGTAGCGCTCGTTGCTGCAGCTTCTGTCTCTATTTGAGAACTACGAAAAAATTGCCCCATACCATATTCTTGTCCTCTTGCACCGTAACTTTCGGCTTGTGCTTCAGAAGTTGCTGACATTGTAGATCGTTGATCAGGGCAAATAATCTCAATTAATCGAAAACTACGCTCCGGTTCAGCAGCGCTTAGTATTGACAATAATGATAAAATAAACAATCTAATTTTTATGCTTCTAAACTATACGTTATTATAACAGAAACCTAAAAAAGACAGAAAAATTGATTTCTGATTGAGTATTTTGGGCACACTTGAACTGTTATGACAGGGTGACTCTACTCCCAATGATAAGAAACTTCGCCAGCATAAAATATGAATCGTAGCAAAAAAATGATGTAAAAAAACAATAGACCTCTTGCATAACTTGGAATTACAGGTGTTTTTAGTAAAAACATGCTTAGTTTTTAGTCATGAGATACGATGGTTTAAAGGATTTAAAAGAGAAAAATTTCGCAGACATACCGGTATCAAGCCAGCAACTTTTGACAAGATGATCGGGATTCTGGTCCAACACCTACAGTGATGCCTGGTTCTCTTTTAATCCAATGATGTAATCGCCTTCTTTTTCGATAATCAGTGTACAAATTTCTCGTTGTGCACCTATGTGTGCCATATTTAGGCCCGATACTAAGACTACTGCGAAATCCTGCCATAAGAAAAAATAATCAATGAATAAAAGGCTTTATGGCTTCCTCAAAAGATGTCGTTATGGAAAAAACAAAAATTAGTTACATTGATAACATTTTAAGAATATTACTTTGTGCGACTTTTATTTGAAGTGGCAGGATTTCGGATTAGTCTTAGTGTTGGGCCAATTTACCGAAGACTTTGAAAAATTGAAATTAGAGATATCCATTATTGTGGATTGAAGACCAAATCTAAAGGTTTTCCAGAACCTAACATTTTAAGCACTTCTGGTGACAGGGTTGCAAAATTAAAATCTTTATGTTCAATGACAGTCTGAATACTATCTTCAAGGAGCGTATAATTTCTAAGATCTTTAACCCTGGCTGGTTTAATAATTTGCGCGCTTGTAACATTACCCTTCTCATCAATTTTCAGTAATACCTGCACATCTATATCCATCCCGACGATCGTGGTAGGGATTTTCCATAACTTTTTGACCAATTGTTTGATGTACATGATGTCTGACTGGGTAATAGCGGCACCAATATTGGTTTCACGTTGCTGATTCTTTCTATCTTTTTCCACTAATGGATTTGCTGCCATAATAAATGGAATAACCAATTCTAAAAAAATCATATTAGATGCAGTCAGAATATTTGACTGAGTCATAATCAACAAAAAACACCAAAAAGACAAGAGAATATAGTTCCAAATTTTATTTTTTAATAGGGGAAAATTATTATACAATTGGACCCGGTTCACCGAAACGTGTTACAAACGGCAGAGTAAATGCCGGACGCCATGCTTTTCTTACGTTGTGGACCAAGAATAACGAGCGTACGAAAATGTGCTACCCAAAAGTAAAATGAAGAGTAGTTTATTATCAGCCATTGTTAAGAGAGGGTGTGAGCCCAAACCTGACATTTTCCTAGAATTTCTATGACTTACCTAGTGACCTCAATTATTTATTTTATACAGATTGAGGAACTAAAGGTAAACTCTCAACCCAATCCTTTACATTTCTCAAATCATTACTAGAATCAGATAAGATTATGGGAGATTTTGTGATGTTATCAAAAATTTCACCTGTCGATGAGGCATGTTTTACTACAGGAGAGCTCTTTGAGGTTGTTAAACCCACTCTTATAGTTGCATCTAACTCTGCTTTCTTCTCAGGACTCAAAGATGATTGAAATTCTAAATTACTAGACAAATCAGCAAATATTTTCCAATCTTCTTTTTCCCAGCTATCTGTACCACAAATTTCCCCTGTTGCTTGAAAATGGCTAAAAACATTTTCTGGGGTTTCTGGTAACCCAATGATCTCCGAAGAATTTTCCGATTTTTCACTCGATGAAGAAGTAGATCTTTCGGAACGAATCGAATTTTCTGATGTATTTGAATCCGATAGCATCTCACAATTGCCAATCGCTATGTTCACTAATATTCTTATTGCTTCTTCGACAGTATATCGCTTATCTCCCAAAGCCGTAATTTGCCTAAATGGATCACTGCCTTGTCCTCGAAGAACAGTGGCCGGTGCTTCTCTACCTCTTAGTTTTACACGTCCTGCGGATAATTTGTTTTTACTGAGTTGTTGCGCCAAGTATGAAAAAACATTTTCCCCATAACAAGATGAAATTAAATGTTGTAAGCTATCTAGATCTCCTTTTATAGCGGCTCTTACATGCCAATACCGGGCTTTTGTTGCATTTCCTTCTGTTCCATAAAGCGTTGCTAAATCTTTCATTGCCTTTAAACGTTGAATATGGTCTCCTGTTCTATCTTCTGCGGCAGCAATTAAAGAGATTTCTTCATATCTATTCAATTTCCCTTGAAGTTGCTTAATTTGATGGGCATCCTGTTGATTCCGTACGATAAGTCCAAGCCCCCCACCTACTATACCCCCATACGTCATGCCACATATAACACCATTTCCCAAAATCGCCGACAAATGCCCTACCCCCGGTAGATATGATAAAACCCCCGTTTTTGAAACCAATCCGCCTACCAGACTTCCGACAGCCGTGGCTTCAAAATAGCTAATAGGATTATAGTCTTGATTATAAATCTGAGTTGCTCCTTGCGTGGTTAAACTCAATGATACCAATAACATTTGTATTCCTCCTCTTAATTTAATAACAGCCAGATCGATTCGTCTGACACACTTATAGTCCAAAATTTAGTCGCTTCGATAAATAGTAAAAGTTTCTAACGATGACGAAAAAATACTACGATAACTACTAAGCTTTTTTGGTAAGCGTTGTAAAATATGAGAAAAATTCTGATAAGATTTTTTGCTCTTTGCTGGAATGTTTTATAATTCGTTAGTAAACCAAAAGGTGCGGCCTGATGCGTGCTACCACTCAACAAGAGGCAAGTTCTCTTGAATTTTATGGTTTTATCAAGGATAAACAAATTGATGTTTTATCTTGTCTTATTGTTCGTTTAGCGAACAAGGAAATAGCAGATATTCTGGGTATTG
>DAHXKW010000154.1 GCA_027366195.1 Alphaproteobacteria bacterium
GAAATACCATCTCACTGCCATCAAAATAATATGTTTGCCGAAATGTCTTCCTGAAAAATCAATCATCAAATTATCTCAAACAGCTTGAATTTTGAAACCATTTTACATTAAAACTGGATGCGACAGAACCTGAAAAACTGATAAGCTTCTCGTGATGTCAAATATTTCTGAAAAGGACCACCCAAATAAAATTTGATGTTTTTGTTATTTTGCATCTTACTTTTTAGTCCTTCTAACAATCTTACAAAAAGATTTAAATGATCTTTGTCTGGATGCGAAACTACAAATGTAAGAGAAACTGCTGACAAGTAGTCAGGTTTATGTTGGGAAACTGAAGATGAAAAATGTAATAGAGCTACATCGGCAGTTTCAGGATATTTAGATGAACCTGCATCGACAATTATTCTTTTTCCAGTCTTTTTATCAATCACAACTGAACCATTTCCTTGTCCGACATTTTCTACGGAAACATGAAATCCTAGTTCTTGTTGTTTCAAATCAGAAAAGCTGGTATCTGCAGCTGCATAAATTGAATTGACTATTAAGAAAATATAGAACGGTAGAAACATGGTGTTTATCCTCTCGCAGACTCAAGAGATAAGAACTCTCTCATCTTAGGCATTAAAAAATTTTTGATTCTGTCGAAATTGTTATTCACAGTTCCAAGCGTTTCTGTATCTGTCACCTTCATTTTTTCACAATATTTTACGACTACATCATCTAAAGCAATACCTGAGGCCTTAACCAACAATCGATTAATACGTTTTTCAACAGAAGAAACATCAGCATCAGTAGATAAATTTTCTGGTTGTTTTTTGAGTATTTCTGCAGCTTTGACATGTCCCATGACTAATCCATAATCTCCAGCTTTTTCATACAAATCAATCGCATGTTTATAAAACTCGCCATATCGAGGATCATTTCCAGGCAATGTGTCAGCTACATGAATCAAGAAATCACCATATTCATAAGCAGCTTCTCGACATCTTTCTCCAACTGCCATTTTATATAATCGATTAGCTTCCGATAAGTCACGTTCTTGTCCATATAAGCCAAACTGATATTCATAAGCAGATAACAAAAATTCATAACCACCCAATCGACTAGAATGTGAAGATAGTATTTGTTTTGCCAACTCAGAAGTACCATTTTGTGATGCTAAACGATATCGCTGCATAATTGCATATTTGCTTCCTCTTTCTGCTGCTTGCTCTAAGCAATTTTGGGCTTCTTTTACACTGCCTACTCCCAAATTGTATTCTGCTAACCAAACTAGTGATCGTGTTGAGAATAAAAAAGCTTCTCCGATTTGTTCTTTTGTTGGTAAAGCAAGTCCTTGTAGATTCTGCAATTTTATATCTGAATCAGATTCAGACACAATTTTCAAAATGAGTACACTGTTTCCTAGAGGTCCTCTTTGTTGCTTAAGTCGTTGAATTAATCTCTGTTCGTAAATATCAAGCTGTTTTTTATCAAAATTATGACAAATCTTTCTCAAAAAAGACAAACTCAGTACCTGTGCCTCCAAGTTGCCTTCCATTGCAGCCAATAAAACAGAGAGTTGTGTTGCACCATTCTCTTCAGTGAGGGATCCGTGGGAACTTTGATCCAGAACTTTGTCGGGAAATAAAAAAGAACACAGTAACGGTCGGCGAGGAGAATTTCTCCAACTCTCGTATAAGTTAATAACTCCCATCACATCATTTGCGCAGCATACACTATAAAACCTATTTTTCATTTCTTGCAGTGATGGCGTATATTCAATAACTTCATCCAAAGGGGTATCTCCAAGCATCATTTCTTCTTGTTCATCTGAATTTCTTTGCCTTCTTACAGCAGAAACTTTGTTATGAGGAAATATAAAACCTTGATATCTGAAAAGATCAGGTGCCTCTTGGTGAACACTAACACTAAACAACGGCAAAAAAGCTGAAAGTATCAAAAATTTCATGCTTAACTAAACTCGGATTTTTTAAGACCTATGAAATTACTAATTTTTTCCTTACTTCCGGACGTAGAAAGACTCTCTGTTATCATTAATACTTCTGACCCTTGAGCGAAAAATGTTCGTACCATTTTTCCAATAAAATCGGACTGATTCATAAGCCCTCTCAATGTTGTCGGAATTACTCCGGTAGTATCATTGACGAGAAAGAAATCCATCGCTTTTTCTCCATTACCAGATGCGTCACAAACGGCTATATCTATACGAACAGGTCTTTTATCCGCAAAATAACTTGAAAAACTAGGAGCAATAATAGGTGCATCCAATTTTGATGCTTGATCTGTCGCATAAACGATATGTGTAAAAAGCAATAATCCTATAGAAAATAATCCATACATGCAGTTTCTCCTATTACAAATTTACCTACAACGTATTGTAAGCCTAATGTTTTTATTTTGCCATACAGATCATTAATTTAACGTAAATTTTCAATTTCTGTTACAGAGCCTTATCCCATTTAATTTTTGTAATGGGATAGCCCTGAGGCAATGGAAGCGCCACTAAATTTTGCCATTTTCTCCATTACCAGATGCGTCACAAACGGCTATATCTATACGAACAGGTCTTTTATCCGCAAAATAACTTGAAAAACTAGGAGCAATAATAGGTGCATCCAATTTTGATGCTTGATCTGTCGCATA
>DAHXKW010000158.1 GCA_027366195.1 Alphaproteobacteria bacterium
ACCGCATTATTGGTGGTTTTACATTGACGGTAGACGAAATTAGGCGCCGATTCGGCTTAGACAAGCGGTATGCAGAGTATAATAATTTAAAAAGACGGATTATAGAATCTTCTTGTAACGAGATCAACGAAAAGACTGACCTATATGTTACCTTTGAAGAAGTAAAAAGAGGAAAAAAGGTTGTTTCTATTAAGTTTCTGGTTCAAGAAAATCCTAATCGTAAATCCTTGTTTTCAGGAAAGCAAGGATTTCTTCCCGAAGGTTCTAGTAACGCACAAATCTCAGAGACAGATGAAGGGGCTATCCTTGTACAAGAGATGTTAGCTCTTAAGGTTGACAAATTGGCGGCAGAAGATATTTCCAAAAATTGTTCGGGAGATGCAATAAAGCGTGCATTGATCATTTTGAAGAATTATAAAGGCAGGATAAAAAACCCAGCACTTTTCTTAAAAAAAGCAATCCAAGAATCTTGGCAGCCTTTCATCGAGCAAGAGTCTGTGATTGGTATCGAAAAGATAAGACAAACCATTATGGCAACAGGCGAGCAACCAAGGTGCGTGAAATTGAGGCTTAGGTTGCTTGACTACATAGAAAAGGAAGATTACCTATCTTGGTTTGTGAATACAAAGTTTGAGATATCAAAGAACGATCTATTCGTTACATCTTCCAACAGCTTTGTTTGTAATTACCTACGAATACATTTCGAGCCAAGGATTAGAGATGTTGTCAAGCAGTGTGACCCACAAGTGACAAAGGTTAAAATAATGCATACTCCTTTGGAGGTAAAGAATTAGCTTTTTATAAGCATAGATGCAGAGTTTTTGGGTGAGGAGCAAGAGCACGCTTTGTGGCATATGCTGGAAAATTATCAAAATTTTTTGAATTTGCCTATTGACAAGTTAAGACGGTAACTAATTCCATCTAAATTAGTTATAATTTTAATAAAGTATCAGACTTAATCGAGCAGAGACATATTCAGTTGATTTTCGTCGTAAGGTTTTAGAAGTTAAGAAGAAAGAAGGTTTAACGTTTGAAGAGGCGGCAAAACGTTTTTGTGTTGGGAAAAACAGTATTCTTTTATGGTCTAAAAAGCTTGAACCTGTTGAGAAACGAAACAGGCAAGCTCGAAAGATTGATATGGATGCATTATGGTAATAACAGATTGGATAGATAAAATTTTTATCTTAATTATTTGAAACTTTTCATACGCAAAATTGGCATGCTCTTTGGTAAGAATTGGTATTGTCTTTGATAAACAACAATTTCTTAGTCCCAATAAACACAGGACTTTCTACAATCAGCCTGGACAAAGCGGTTTTTTTGTCAACAGATTTTGTGGAATAACATGTGGAAAACCCCGAAAAATCAAATAAGAACAACGGCTTGTTGATAATAGGGAAGAGTTCTACACACAGGTGTATTTTAGTTATGGATTTGTTGGTGTTTGGCTGTGGTAGGATGGCGGTTCTGCGCATGCATGTCAAGGTACGCTAACGCTCTCGCCAAGGGCTCGACCTGGACATGTCTGCGCCTCACCGCTGATTGGTCATTAGCCAAACACACGCCCAATCCCTCCCTCCGTTCCAACAAAAATAATAGGGATGCGTTGTCGTTCTTATATTCTGCCATTGAAACCTTCATCGTTTTTGTTGGATGGTTTTTTATAAAAAGGTGAGGGGCTTTTATTTATCTTTATCTGATTGTTGGCGTATAAGGCATTGTCAGTTTTCCACAACAAAAATAAATCATAGCGATGGTGTTTTCACTGTTGCTAAAATTTTTTGTACGACTAATGGCCTTAAGCGTATTGTTATGAATTTTTCCCATAGCATCTAAGCGGGTAGGGTGTTCTTTAAAGTTTATAATCGAAGGACTAATTTGTATCACTGTTTCTGCGATTTCTTTAAATGGTTTTAATACTGGTGTTGCCAACACTGTTCTACACCATCCTTCTAGAAAATTCTGTGCCTCAACAGAAGATGATTGCACCCAAAGCTTATCAAATTCCTGTTTTGTTTTATAAGCACGTTCAATATTGGGAAATTTAGTAAGAAGGTCAACAAGCTTTGATTGTTGATTTTTTCTAAGAGATGATAATGGTTTTGTGAGAAGCGCGTAATATTTTACAGGATGTTTATCTTGATGATATTCCTGTTTCATGGCTTTTTCTATGGCATGATTGAGTTCTTGTTCGATATAAAGTTTATCTACATGGTATGTGGTATTAGGAAAATAATTTTTTATGTTCTTCATTTGTTCAAAAGATAATGGGCCACTGATGTGTTTAATTTGAAGAGATGAAATTCCTTTGGCTTCTAAGTATTTTTGACAATCCTGAAGCGCTTCGTTCCCTATGTGTTCTATCGCCTTGAGAACACGTTCATTTTTCAGGTCGATAAGAAGTGTTATGTGTTTATTTTTATGCGGTATAATAAGCTCATATAGACCGATAGCACTTAGCCTTGTATCTATCTTATCGTTGGTATAAGCTAATTTCATCCAATTATTGAAGATAGCTCTTACGACTACTTCATTTTTCCCATAGTGAGTTGCAATTTTTTTGAAAGCGTTGCCCCTTTTTATTTGTTTCATAACTTCGTATTCAAAATCCCAAGAAAACTGACTTTGTCGTCTAGCCCAAGGTACATCTGCTAATTGTACTTTCCCGTCGGCCATTTTGACCTGAGGTACATTGCAATGGATATAACAACGATGTTTATCAATGTCTATATGTCGCCATGTTTTGAATGATCTGCTTTCAATAGGAAGGATTTGACCGTCTTTATTTCTAATTTTTGATCCCCGCGGGAAAACAATGGTAATGTGCCATTCTTTCTGATTATCTTTTGTTTCTTTAAGGCTGCTTTCAGTGATAAGCCAGGGTGGTGATATTTTTAGTCGTTGTTCATTTTGTTTCTCTTGAAAATTATTCACTCAGATTTTTTATCCTTAAATAATATGCTAGTCAATTGATGGTATTATGGCAGATTGACGAATTGTTGTGTATTATCGCAACAATCTATTATTAAAAACCTTACGAATTTAAAGAAACAATTTTGATTCTAATGTGCTTCATTCACAATAAAACTGTACACAAACGGTTTGTCGTACTATTTTTAATAAAGGAGTTTTTATGCGAAAACGCATTGAATTTGTGTTGAGGCAACACGATGAGGTCAAAGATCGGTTATCTCCAAGACCAGAAAAAATACCTGAGCAGCTTTTGCTTCGGTTTCCATTCTATGCTGATTATGAATCTGAAGCGCGTACTATTGCCCGAAAAGTAGAGGTGCCTTTTATAAAATCGGATTATTTTTGTGTTGCCATGATAGAGCTTTACCAATGGGGACATCATAAGAGTTTCGGAGATCTATCAATACCTATTGATTTACGTAAAGCGGCTTATTGGACGATGCAGGCATTTATGTATAATGACAGGTCAACGTTTCTATTCCTGTCCAGGATGGTGCCAATCTGTTTTGTGGAAGATGCTGACGTATTCCTTCTACTTGATAAGGTAAAAGAAGCGCGTATTGAGCAGGCAAGATTAATACAATCAGGTGAAAGTAGCACAGAACGACGTAAAAGAGAAGCCGTTGATGATTTTGTGATTGATTGTTTGTATCAAATTAATGATCTAGATATTGATTCAGCGATGGTGAAAGTGTTCTCTATTTTAGAGGCTCTTGATAACGAAGTGGAGTTACAACCTGTTCTGTCCAGAAAAGCGAACTGAGTACTCCACCGCCTCATTCTATGAGCAATAGAATTAATTTTTCAACAAGTGTAAAAAGATAAGCGGCAAGTTCGAAAAAACATGATGAGATTTATATTTTTAGAATTTAGCTGCAGAGATAGTGACTAAACACTAAGGGGCAAGACGTAATGTGCACATGTTGATGGGGTAGGGAAGATGTGACGATGTATCAACAATTTTAAGAGTACGTTCTATCATATGCTTATAGTTAATTTCTAAATACGACAGGATAAAAGATGAGGGCGCTGTAATGACCAGGGTACTGTCTTCAATGGCGCAAGATGTTCTTTCGAACCACGATTTATAATCTGGTGCACCGATTGTTTCACAAATTATTTGACGTATATATTTACAAAACGCATGTTCTGCAACAGGGGCGATATGTGTCTTATAGAGATCATGGATTTGTGCCACTTGTTGTTTCTGTGTTTTCTTATTTACGTGAAATCGTATACACGTGTTTTGATTGCTCGTTTTATATTCTTCGTATTCTACCATAAGATCTGATTTGTCATTGAGGACAAGACAGGCTTGTTTCAGTTCTATGCTGAGGGTGTGTCTATCGGGTATTATGTTTTCTTTATCTTCCTGGGTTGTTTGTGCTCTCTGTAACAGGCGGCGTAAAATTTGCGGTGAAAATCCAGCTGTTATGATGTTGCTTTCTCTTTTCAAACAAAGTTCGGCACAAAGAACTTCCCATAAAATGAAGGCATGATGATGGCTGATTCTTTGTTCTATTGACGTATCACATAATTTCCTTTGTATATTGAGGTTAAGCTTAGCAAAGATATTCGGCTGTCCCAAACGTTCTTGTGTTTCTGGTGTATACGTGTAATGTACTTGGTCATTATCAATATAGGCCTTTGCTAGTAATGGAGAAGGGTACCATGTGTTTTTACGATCGCGCTTGAGTATATTCCAGGTGATGGATAAGGTAGTGAGGTCTGTGAGTATCTTAGCTATCTTTTCGTTTGAACTGTCTTCAAATTCATGCAAAGTTTTTTTGAGTAAAGAGATGGGTAGGGTGTGAATAAGTGATTGTTTTCCCTTGTGTTCATTTTGGCAATGACTGAGTTCTGGTTGCGCGTAATATAACAACATATTAGCCACTTGATGGTGTTTTATACTCAAGGAAGATTCAGCATGAATGGCCGCAATATGTTTAATCAGGATAGGCGGTTTGGTAAAATCCGAGCTAAATTTGTTTGTGTTTGGATATTGATTATACAAAGAATCTAAGTTTTCGTAATACATGTTTTTGCTCCTAAAAAAACCAGCTAAGCTTTATTTCACAAGGTGATAATGGCATTTTTATTACAAAAAATCAATAGATTTTCAAATAAAATATAAACAAAAAAACAGCATTGTTAAAATAAAAAACAATATTTTACTCAAAGCATTTCTTTTTGAATATCTCTTTTAAAAGACCTGTTTGCTCGTTCTATAAATAGAGTGGATGGACGATGGTTGTCTTGTCGAGCAAAAAAGAGGTTGTGTGTCTGAATTGCTCATCTGCGGTTTTTTAAGTGCTGTTTTTCTCAAATTTAAGGTTTGTTTTTGATAATGCGAAGATAACCGCGTATTGTTTAGTTGGTGTCTTGTTTGTATAAAACTGATACTATCGAGTAGTTAAGCCCTCATCAACCGTGAGGCATTCATGATGTTGTCTCATCTTTCTCCGTTAGCGCAAAAGATTGCAGTTCAATCATCTCGTGAACGGATATCATGGCTATTACGCGGCTATTGGGTGAGCCATACCCAGGCTGCAGAAGCAATGGGTCAATTAGAGGATCTGTTTCACTATATTGGTAATATTCGTACCCCCTATCTTTTACTTCTGGGAAAAGAAGGAAGTGGAAAAACAACGCTGGTTGAGCGATTTAAGTATCAACACCCTAATTTTATTTTGGCAGACAGAGGCGGTGAAGTTACCCCTGTTCTTGTAGTACACATGTCGTCGAAGTCTATACCAAAAAGTTTCTACGCTAGTATTTTAAAGGCTTTGTCTGTTTCAGAGCGGATGATTCCACCAGATGGTGATCATGAAATAATGGCAGTTAAGTATTTAAAAGATGCTGGGGTTCAGATACTCATCATCGAAGACATCCAACATGTTTTTTCTGGGAAACAAAGCCGGCAGCAGCGTCTTTTTTGTAATATGTTGCGTTTTATTGGAAATGAGCTGAAGGTGCCTATTGTTTGTACAGGTGATAAAAATGCCTATCAAGCAATTTGTGGAGATGAACAACTGGTGAATCGTTTTCGTCTTGTTGTATTGCCGTTATGGCGATATGATGCGTTCTTCATGGAACTTCTCGAGCAGTTCAAAAAAACGTTGCCATTGCGAAAACCTTCAGATTTTCTCACACCTGAAATGTGTTCATTGGTTTTAACACACGGTGGCGGGACAATAGGGGGTATTTCTAAACTACTTACACAAGCTGCGATCGATGCTATTCTTTCAGGCAAAGAATATATTGATCAGGAAAACCTTATGCATGCCCAGCCATAAAATATTTCAAACTCAATCTCAATCTTAGTTGAGTAGTATTTACCTCCCCAATCCTTTCTCATAGATGGCTTATGTAGACAATGAAGAAGTTTTGATCTTTAGAGTACTTCCACATTTTCTTACGAAGAAAATTTTGACTTAGTGATAAAATATGACATTTTATTTAAAAACGCGAAACTAAAAGTAAAAAAGATCAAAAATATACGCAATATGCATTGTTCCAATGCAAGGATTTTGCTACTCTGATAATAAGGAAAGGAGTTGCTAAAAATCCCAACCCGATGGCTATCCAATTTGCCCGCCTTCAGTACGTAAAGCGAAGTAAAGGTCAGAGTTCCTGTCACAAATCAGCTTATAACGCTCGTGAAAATATCTATGATTTTCGTCGGGATCGTGCTTTTAATTTTTCAAACCGTGGTGATAGTGCTTATAGTGCTGTGATGTTGCCGGAAGGGGTGAGTGAGCGTTATGAAGATATTTCCGAGCTTTGGAACGTCATTGAATCTATTGAAGTACGAGAAGATGCCCAGGTGGCTAAGGAAATGGTTCTGGCGCTACCCGATGATACTGTTGTGACATTAGAAGACAAGATTGCGATGACGCGGGGATTTTTGAAAGAACATTTTGTAGATAAAGGCATCATTTGTCAGGTTGATATCCATGAGCCCCATGGTAATAAAAAAGATAAAGACCATAATGCTGAAAATTGGCACGCTCATGTGTTAATGCCGACCCGTCGTTGCGAAGGTGAGATCTTTGGCTTAAAAGCCAGAGATCTCGATGTAGATGTTCGTAAAGGACTTGTTCTGAGTACTGATAAACAGTGGGGGGTACTCTGGGCTAATTACCAGAATGCCTATTTTAAAGAAAATGGTATCGAACTGACGGTTGACCCCATCGGCGCTGTACCTGAAATACATTTAGGTCCAAGACGGATGCGTAATCAAGTGCGTAATCGTGTTAGCCAAAATGAAGATTTGCAAAAAGAAAATGCTTATCAAGCTCAAGACGAACGTCTGGTTTTGCAAAAATTATTAGCGCGTGAATCTGTATTTAATAAAAAATCTGTTGAATTATTTATAGATAAACATGTACCAGAAGAATGCCGTGAGGATTTTTTAGGTCGATTTTGGTCAAGTAAAGAAATTGTGCTTGTTGGTGAAGATTGTTATACGTCTAGAACAGTTTTGCTTGAAGAACAAAGAATGATGCGTATTGCCGATCGATTGTACCACAAGACTGGTTTTTCTAAAGATATTCGTGATCTTAATGTGCATGGTGAATATGAGGCATACACAGCTGGATTAAGTGATGAACAAAAGTTTGTATTTGAACATATTTGTTCAGGTAATAATCTGAGTTTAATTTCAGGAAGAGCAGGGACAGGTAAGAGTCGGGTCTTGTGCGCTTTACGTGATTGTTACCAAGATCAAGGTATGACTGTACGTGGATTAGCTCCCACATCAGCTGTTGCAGATGATATGCGACAAAAAGGTTTTACATATGCTTCTAATCTTCATAGTTTTGTTTTTAGAGAGTACCATACGCATGCTTTGAACATTCAATATGGCAAAGAAGTTTGGATGATAGATGAAGCGACTATGATCCCAAATCCACTGATGGGTGAAATTCTACAAAAAGCATGGCGTTATAATGCCAAGCTTGTTCTTGTTGGTGACGAGCGGCAACTTCATGCCATTGATCGTGGCGGTGCTTTTAAAGCGTTTAGAGAGCGATTTGATTTTGTTTCTTTGGAAAGTGTGGTTCGGCAAGAACATGAGGTTCAGCGGGTTATTTCTGAAGAAATTGGGCGTGGTCATATTAAAGAAGCGCTAGCACATATGTCGGAGATTGGGAGTTGGATACATCACAGTCAAGAATCTGAAGCCATGCAAGCAATGATGAATAAATGGTATGAAGATTATCGACAACATCCTTTTGATAGTTTTATGATTCTCGAATACCGCAATGAATTTGTACGGGAGTTTAATTCACATGTTCATTCTATCTTGCGTGCACGTGGAGAAGTGGGGCAAGAAGATATTCTGATTTATACAGCACGTCATGGTTATGCTGAATTTGGGGTAGGAGATTCGATCGTTTTTCGTTCTAATGATAAAGCCCACGGAATTTTCAATGGTCAGCGCGGTGTTTTAATTGCTGCCAGTGATAATGAATTTACTGTACGTATTGATGATGAGAAGGATATTACGTTTGATCCGCAAGAGTATAGCGATTTTCAACATGGGTATGCCGGAACGATTCACAGTTCTCAAGGGTTAACGTTTGATCACGTCTATGTTCTACACTCAGCGCATATGACCCAAAATCTTTTCTACGTAGCGAATTCACGGCATCGGTTATCATGTTATTATTTCTCCCATGGCGATCAAAATAAAGTTCATCAGCAAATTATGCGTCGTGATTCCAAGGCAATTTGCCCAGAGGTGATAAATGATGATGGAGCATCACCATATTGGCTTTCGAATATTATTACAACATTGAAAGATTATATGCTGACGAATCATGAGTTTTATGCCAACAACGATCGGTATTATGTACAAGAAGGTGTTTTGATATCGAACAAGTGGGAAAAAGAATACCTCGCTGGTTACCGTACTTTATATGTTGAAGATTGTGCTAATTGGCCTGATTTGGAAGGAGTTTCTGTCAGAATGGTATCAAAGCATAAGCACTTGGAAGCATTTTTGAGAGAGCAGGGTGTGGCTGAATGTATTTTAATTGATGGCTCTCGCGATGAATCACAGTTGATTGGTCCATATGATCGTTTTTATGATCTATACATTGAATACCGTACTTCTGAGGTCTACCAAAAATCTGACTATGACGTGTCAGAAATGCAATTCCGTTTGCGGTTGTTTGCTTTGGAGAAACGGTATGAAGAAGCGCCAGGTTCTGCCTCTGAAATGGAACGGTCTCGTGCTTATGCTGAATTTATCTGTCATGAAATGCAGGCCAAACCAGGACTGTTAAAAGAATATGGTGAACACATGACCAATAAAATTATTTATCATTTAGAGAAAACAGGTACTATGCCCACAGCTGAGGTTCTTCAATCTATGCAGGAACGTGTCCAAGGCGTGCAACAGGTTTGTTATGACCATCAGGTTGATGAGATCTTCATCATGTCTTTAGAGAAAGAAGAGCAAAAGCAAGTACAATTTATGCGGCAAAATCAGAAAGCGCTTGAGCGATGAAGTTTGAATATGTTAATATAATTTATTATTTTAAATTATTTAATTTTAAATTTGAAGGTATCTTATGAAGGAAACATCGCCGCAAGCAGACTCAGAAGTAGAAAATCGTTTTTTATTAGCGCATAAAGAGCAGTTTTTACGCCATCCGTATAGTATCTCATGTACTTTGTTGGCCACAGCCTATCACCTTTTACATGTGCCTATCACAGAGTGGCCTTTCAGTATTGTATTCGGATATTTGTTGTCCTTTGTTTTTGTACCTGCTTTTTTTAGCCAATCCTCAGAGATTGGAAATAACTGTTTTACTGATTCCATTCAGGATCGAAAGAAAAGATATTCGTCTAATTCAGAGACTTTAAATCACTCATCCAATATGGGTTGTGAAGATTTAAATCGTTATCATCCCACAAGTCCTGTTAATACCAGTAGCCCTTTTTACAGAGATCCTTTTGGGAACTTGCCTAAGCATAGGAAATAAGAATTATTTTGATATTCCGTTTCTGGTTTTGAGTAGTTGGCCGAGTTCTTGCGCGTAAGTTTTGAGATTCTCATCAAGTATTCTATACGTTTCCCAAGCATCAGCTGCTTTCTCGTCTTCTCCCAAGTAATGGTAACAATCACCAAGCAATTTATAAATTGTTAGTGGAGCCATATCTATGTATTTTTTTTCTTGGATGCGTTTGCAGAAGTCTAAGATAACCTCTGTATCTGCTTCGTTTTTGATTAATTCTTCGCAAAGGTGTTCGAATTCTAGGATGTCTGTTTCTATCTCAAAATCAACAATCTGTGTACACGATTCTATGGTTTTGGTGGTCAAGGTATCAATTTTTTGTTTTACGATGTCAAGATCGTGATCATCATTAACGATTTGAGTTACAAAAGCAGAAACAGTTCCTAAGGCCGGAAGATCTTTTTGCTGAAAGGCAAGATGAGAAAGGGTTTTAAGTGTGTCTAATCTTTGATAATAATAACGGTCCAATTGATCTGGGTTGAGCTTTTTGGTGATTTCAGGGGAACACACAGTTTTAGCAAAGAGTAAAGAGGTTTAACATGAGTAGCGTTAGGAGCAAGAGAAAACACCAGTTACTATCTTTCTTAGCTGAGTTGATTATAGGCTATAACAGTGCTGGGAATGAAGGGGGGGGTTCTGGTCAAATTGTTTTGATGTCTATTCGGCTGAATTCTTTAATTGTTCTGTGAGATGCTGTTTTTAGGTGAATGTTTTGTAAAAATTCAATCATTTCTTTTTCTTATTTTGGCAGAAAACCCCTAAAACTAAGGTGTTTTGATTTTTTTAAACCGCTTATTAAATGTTGCCGTCTAAAAAGTCAAATATGAAATTTGGCAATTTTTTCCCTGATCGCAGAAATGCGATTTTTTTTGAGGTTGAATTTAATGTGTTCTGTGGCTTTTTGGCGGTTGCATTGTAATGCTACATTCCCAGAATGCA
>DAHXKW010000175.1 GCA_027366195.1 Alphaproteobacteria bacterium
ATTGCCACAAGTTCCTGATGCTTTAGTATTACAACTTGCACAAGCAGAAGCGTCGCAATCGTTTATGGCCCCTGTTTTAGAAACAGCCATGAAGGCTGTGCATATGGAAAAAGGTGATGTTTAATGCCAGTTAGTATAACCCCTGCTGCATTAAATCATTTGAAAGAACTTACGCAAGGGCGTTTTGGTATTAAAATTGGTGTACAAACAAAGGGCTGTTCAGGACTTTCTTATACGATGTCTTATGTTGATCAAAAAGAACCATACGACGAGGAAGTTGTTTTGGGTGATGTTCGTTTATTCATTGATCCAAAGGCTCTGCTCTTTATTATTGGAACGTCAATTGATTATGACAAAACCAATTTTTCAGAAGGTTTTATTTTTAACAATCCTAATGAAAAAGGTAAATGTGGATGTGGTAAATCATTCCATGTTTAAAGGTGGTGACATGTATTATCTTTTATTTAACTGCGTTTTTCAAACATGTTCCACACACCTTCTTCACCGTACCATTCTCCAGCTGTGGCCGCTTTTGAATATTCAGTGGCACGTGTTTCAAAAAAGTTAGCATGTTCAACGCCATTTAAGATCGCCGTTAACCAGGGAAGAGGGTGAGCTTTTTCTTGGGCATAACTTCCTGCATCACCAGAGAAATAGCCAAAAACCGGTTTTAATTTTAACTGTGTTAAACGCCAGTCACAGATATAGCGAATATAATTTTTAATATCAACAGCACTCATCCCCCGAACACTTCCTAACTCAAAAGCGAGGTCAACAAACTTATCTTCAAGCTCTACCATGGTAACACCAACATCTGTAATATCTTTTTGGACCAGAGGTGTTACAGCACCAGTTTCCTGATTCCATTCATGGTAAAGCTTTATCATGCTTTCGCAATGCAAACTTTCATCTCTAACTGACCAAGAAACAATTTGGCCCATGCCCTTCATTTTGTTGAGACGGGGGAAGTTCATCAGCATGGCAAAGCTTGCGAAAAGAGACATACCTTCTGTGAAGGCACCGAACATAGCTAACGTTCTAGCAATGTCTGCGCATGTTTTCGTGCCAAATGTTTTCATATAATCGACTTTTGCGCGCATGGAACTGTATTGTCTGAATGCAGAAAATTCTGTCTCTGGCATACCCAATGTTTTTAAAAGAAGTGCATAAGCATCAATATGAATTGTTTCAATATTAGTGAAAGCTGCCATCATCATCTGAACTTCAAGTGGCTGAAAAATAGGTATATAACGTTTGAAATAATTATCACTGACTTCAATATCGGACTGTGTAAAAAATCTAAAAATTTGTGTTAAAAGATTCCTTTCTTTCTCTTCTAACTTTTCTGATATCCAATCGTTTAAGTCTTCACCCAGTGGGACTTCTTCTCCCATCCAATGAACTTGTTGTTGCCTTTTCCATGCTTGGAATGCCCAAGGGTACCGATTAATATTATAACTTCCTGTTCTTTCTAAAAGTGAGATTTTACCTTTTCCAATAAGATCTTGTGTGATGTGATTCGAATAATTGAGCATACTTTTTCCCCTTTGAAAACCAGATTACTGACATGCTAAACATTCTTCATAATTAGTCATTGGTGTAATTATGGACTGTTTAGTTTCCTCCTCTTGTTTGCCAGCCTTTTCAGCTCTTTGAATAGATTTAGAGCGGCAATAATAAAGGCTTTTAACACCTAGCTCCCACGCTTTCCAATGCAACATTAAAAGATCCCATTTATGAATATCTGATTCTAAAAAGAGATTTAGAGATTGACCTTGGCAAATAAAGGGAGTGCGATCAGCTGCCAATTCAATCAGCCATCGCTGATCAAGTTCAAAAGCTGTTTTAAAAACAGATTTTTCAAAGTCATCTAAAAAGCCTAGGTGCTCAACAGAACCTTCATGCTCAATAATAGATTGCCATATATCGTCCGTATTCTTTTCTTTTTCTTCTAAAAGTTTCATAAGATGATTATTTTTAACGACGAAGTTTCCAGACAGTGTTTTGTGATTATAGATATTGGCAGGAATTGGTTCGATGCCTGCACTAGTCCCACCACAAATAATACTGATAGAAGCGGTTGGTGCGATTGCTATTTTGTTACTAAAACGGGCTTTGATATTACGTTCTTTTGCGTCTGGGCAAGCCACTTTTTCTTCTGCTAGTAAAACAGAAGCTGCATCGGCCATTTGTTTTATGTGCTTAAAAATATTTTTATTCCAAGATTTTGCTAAGGCACTTTCAAAAGGAATTTTTTTAGATTGTAGAAATGAATGAAAACCCATGACGCCAAGGCCAATTGAGCGTTCTCTATAGGCAGAGTACTTAGCGCGTTTCATTCCATCTGGAGCTTCTTTTATAAAAGATTCCAGAACGTTATCTAAAAATCTTACAACATCTTCAATTAAACGAGGATGCTGATACCATTCATCCCATTTTTCAACGTTTAAAGATGACAAACAACAAACAGCTGTTCTTTCTTCTCCTAGATGATCCGTGCCTGTTGGTAATAAAATTTCACTGCACAAATTAGACATTTTAACTTTTAAGCCAAGCTCTCTTTGATGTTTGGAAAGAGATTTGTTTACCGTGTCAATAAAGATCAAGTAGGGTTCTCCCGTTTGAATTCTGGTTTCTAAAATTTTTTGGAATAATTGTCGGGCATCAACTTTTTTTAGGTTTTTTCTTGTTTTAGGACTTCTTAAAGCAAAAGATTTATTGTCTCTAACGGCACGCATGAATTCATCTGTTATGTTAATACCGTGGTGAAGGTTAAGGCTTTTTCGGTTAAAGTCCCCAGAAGGTTTTCTAATCTCTAAAAACTCCTCGATTTCAGGATGATGGATATCAAGGTAAACAGCAGCACTGCCTCTTCTTAAAGAACCTTGGCTAATAGCTAGTGTTTGAGAATCCATGACACGAATAAAAGGAATAATCCCGGAACTTTCACCAGTTTTACCAACAGGTTCACCAAGACTTCTAACTGCTCCCCAGTAGGTACCTATACCGCCACCGTTTGATGCGAGCAAAACGTTTTCACTCCATGTTTGGATAATTCCATCAAGATCATCTTTTACCGTATTTAAAAAACAAGAAATTGGTAAACCCCTTTTAGTCCCACCGTTTGACAAAATTGGTGTTGATGGCATGAACCAAAGTTGTGACATGTAATCATAAAGGCGTTCTGCGTGGGATAAATCATCAGCAAAAGCAGCTGATACACGTGCAAACATTTGTTGGTAAGATTCACCCTCTAAAAGATAGCGGTCCTCTAAAACAGCTTTACCAAAATCAGTTAAAAGAGAGTTCCTTGTAGGGTCAGTTTTAATCTGATTTGGATTAATTTTTGTTAGACCTTCCTTAACTTCTGATTTCCTAAAACGTTTCTTTTGTTCTTGCGTAATAGGAAAATCAGTGGCTCTTTGATTTATGTCGAATGGAACAAGGTACCCGTTTTGATCAAAATCGTAGGCATTAAAGGAAGATAAGCCTGATAATTGTTTTGTCTGCATTTTAGCCCCTTTGAAATAAGGAGCGGAAGGTTTCAAGATTCAAGGAGAAAGATAACTCTCTAACACCTTCAATCGGTGCACCCCGCCCGATTGTCGTTTGTATGTTAAATGGCTAGTTTCCTGGCTTACGATTCAAGCGTGCTACAAAACCCTTCCCAGTTTCCCAGTGGTATAAATTGCAGCACTCATCGTCTACAGTTGCGAGGGCAGCCTTGGCATTTGACCAAGTTCCTAAATTAAATGGTAACTCATACCTGTAACATATGGCTATTGTACACACGTCCTAGACTTCTAGTCTACGCTTTAGTAATTCGGGGTAATGAGATAAGACAAAGTCTGTATTACGTGCAACACCACTTTCAATAGCAGCTTGAGCAACTTTCATGGCTACGATTTCATAAAGGCGTCGATCAAACTGTGACGGAATTATGTAGTCAGGGCCAAAATCTAGTTTTTTACCATATAAATCTTCGATTTCTTTTGGAACTTTTTCTTTTGCTAATTCAGCTATAGCTTCAACAGCGGCAATCTTCATGGCGTTGTTAATGCAGCTGGCTTGGACATCTAAAGCGGCTCTGAATAAGTGAGGGAAACATAATGAGTTGTTGACTTGATTGGGAAAGTCAGATCTTCCTGTGGCTACAATTGCATCGGGGCGAGCTTCCTTGGCAACGGGTGGGAGAATTTCTGGTAGCGGGTTAGCCATCGCAAAAATGATAGGTTTATCAGCCATTTTTTTTAACATATCGATCGTTAGCAAATTGCCCTTGGAAAGTCCAATGAAAATATCGCAGCCATTTAGTACTTCTTGCAAGCTCATATCTGGCGTATCTTGCGCATATTTTTTCTTGAAACCATTCAGATCAGATCTTTTTGTGGTAATTAATCCTTTGGTGTCAAATACAAACATATTTTTAATGTTGGCACCAATTAAAATCAGCATGTTCATTGTGGCAATGGCGCCAGCACCAGCGCCGGAAACTACGATTTTGCATTCTGATAATTTTTTCCCTTGAATGTTACACGCATTCTTAATGCCTGCCGTTGCTACAATAGCCGTTCCATGCTGATCGTCATGAAACACAGGAATATCAAGACGTTTGTTCAACTCTTCTTCTAGAAAAAAACATTCTGGTGCCTTAATATCTTCAAGATTAATTCCGCCAAATGTAGGTGCAATAGCCGTAATAATGTCTAATAATTTTTTCGGGTCTTTTTCATCTACTTCAATATCAAATGCATCGACACCAGCATATTTTTTGAACAAGGCAGATTTACCTTCCATAACCGGCTTGGATGCTAAAGCCCCGATATCCCCAAGACCAAGAACTGCTGTTCCATTTGAAATTACAGCTACCAAATTAGATTTATTAGTGTACATATAAGCTGTTTTAGGATTATTTTCTATGGCAAGACACGGTTCTGCCACTCCTGGTGTATAAGCTAATGCTAATTCTGCAGGAGTGGTTAAAGGCTTAGTAACTTTAATTGATAATTTTCCGCTTGGAAATTGAGCATGGTATTGTAGCGCCTTGTCTTTTGACATCTAAATAAATCTACAGAAATTTACCTTATTATAGGCTTAGTTTGTTAGAGGAATGAAGCATTTGTATTAAGATGACCGTTTAGTTTTTTGGATAAAGAATCATATTACCTGATGGTCCCACAGTTTTTTGTATAGGCTGTTTTTGAGTTTCAGTAGTTCTTTGTGAGTCCCTTGTTCGACGATTACACCTTTATCTAGAACAAGAATTCGGTCCATATGTTTTAAAGTTGATAATCTGTGTGCAATGGCGATGACTGTCTTTTTCTTATCTTTGATCAATCGATTCAGACTATCCTGAATATACTGTTCCGTTTGGCTATCCAATGATGATGTTGCTTCGTCTAAAATCAGAATAGGCGCATCTTTTAAAATGGCTCTAGCAATTGCTACTCTTTGTCTTTGTCCGCCAGAAAGCTTGATTCCGCGCTCTCCTACAAATGTGTTATACCCTTCCGGCAAAGTGAGAATATAGTCATGAAGATGCGCTTTTTTGCTGGCTTCTATGACCTCTGCGTCTATTGCTTTCGGATTGCCGTAGCGAATATTTTCCATAAGGGATCTGTGGAACAGCATGGTGTCTTGTGGGATTACAGCGATTTGTTCCCGCAGAGAATCTTGTGTCACCTCAGCAATATTTTGATTGTCAATCAAAATCACGCCATGTTCAGGATCAAAATAACGCAATAGCAGATTAATCAATGATGATTTTCCAGCCCCGGAATGTCCTACTAGCCCTATCTTTTCACCAGGTTTAATAGTTATATTGAGGTTTTTGAACACATAAGCTTCCGAATTATAAGCAAATCGTACATTTTTAAATGTGATACTTGGTTTGTTAATGCGGAGAGATTTGGCATGAGGGTGATCCAAATTTGTTTGGGGTGTGCTTAGAATCGATAATGAGCTTTTCAGATCACCCATTGCTCTGGAAAAATCCTGAAATGATATCCCGACATACCAAATTTGTTCTATAACGACAAAAAACAATCCGAATACAAAAGCAAAGTCGCCAATAGATACAAGACCAATTTTTCTGAGGTGAATCATGTACAGTAAAATGAAAACTTGCATTACGAGATAAAAAATGCTGAAAAACAGGTTCATTTTAAAATGATACTGTTCTGATTTTATTTGTTTGGGGATGAGATTCTGTTGAATTTGATGTTCTAAATCATCCAGTTCTTTTCGGCGAGAAGCAAAAGAAAACAATGAAATCATATTTGCAATCTTATCTGAAACTTGTCCCATTAAGGCATGGCGACTTTCTGTTTCTGTAAAAACAAGTCGATTTAATCTCATTGATAGAACGGACATAAAGGTCATAAATACGGTGCACCATGCCAACAAGAACAAGCCAAGACTTTTATTCACAAAAGTTAGTGCAGATAAAGAAACAATTGTCGTTAACACCCTTGGCAATAAACCGTGATCAATTTCTGCCCAAAATTTATCATAGCCATCTAAAATACTTTTTATTTTGCTGCTAATCGCGCCTGTAAAATTATTTTGAAAAAATGCATAGGAATGGTGCTGTACGTAATTGTAAGAATTCAATAAAATGGATTGTTCAACGTAAGGTTCTGCTTTCCATGTGGCGATATTTTTAATGCGCCAGCATGTCTCATGGACAATATAAAAAAGGCTAAACAAAAGAATAGTGGGTAGTAAACCTGTATATGTTAGATCAGTCTCTGAGACCATTGCATCAAGCAAAAGTTTCAGCACCCAGTTGTTGAAGAAAGGGTAAAAACCTCCAGCTATAGGCCCTGATAATATGACAAGATAGTACCATTTGTAGGGTTTTATATGCCTCCAGAAAAATGAAAGAGTGGATACTTTTCGCACTGTAACTACTTTTTCTTAATCTTCTTTAACCCTATGTTACTTTGTAGGAAATATCATGTATATCACTGATTATTTTTGTGCTCCTGAGGGATCAGGTCAAAGATTTGAAACTGCAAACCATAAGGGGAGTTTTTTAAGTACCCAATACATGTATAGATAGAGCTAGGGTTAAATAAAGATTCTTTTAATCCCAAACGCAAGGCTCTAAAAGATATGGCCGGTAAAGTGTGTCCTAGACTGTCAATCAGATAACATTTTATGTGTTGGTCCTTAACCAACGAAGGTGCTTTAATTTGAATATCTGTAATTGCAATTATGGGTTCTTCATGTCCTACCCCAAAAGGTTCAAGACAGGTGATCATATCCAGTAAGTTACGGTCAATGCCAGATAAACTTCTTTTAATATAAATTCCGTTTGGTTCTGGTTCAAAAATATTCTGAGCCAGTTCCTGGTTCAGAAATTTATAAAAATCGGGTAATGCGGTTATACTACATTTAAATCCACCTGCCTTGGCGTGTCCTCCTCCAGATATGAGAAGATTTGCTATAAGTGCTTTTTGTAGTAAGTTGCCGATATGAACATTATCGGTTGACCGGCTACTGCCCATCATAACTCCATTTTCTTCTGCGCCAGCTATAAATGTAGGTTTTTCGTACATCTCTCGAATGCGCGCAGCAATAATACCAAGCAATCCTGCGTGCCAATTTGGGTCGTGCAAAACGATGCAAGAGAACTGATCCAATTTTTCATCCCGTACACGCTTAATAGCATTAGCCAAGATTTCCTCTTCTAATTTTTGCCGTTCTTGATTTAACTGATTAAGTATATCTGCCAATGCTGCTGCTTTTATCGGATCTTCTGTTGTAAGAATTTGCACACCTAAATAAGACTGACCTAATCTTCCGCCTGCGTTGATGCGAGGTCCAATAACAAACCCTAAGTCATAAGCAGATTGAATGTTTTTTAAACAGGCGATCTTGCATAATGCTTGTATTCCTAGATTTTTTGTCTCTTGTAAAACGCGAATGCCTTGTTTTACAAAAGCGCGATTCAATCCCTGTAAAGGCATAACGTCGCATACTGTTGATAACGCCACCAAGTCAAGAAGATTTAAAAGATCGAATTTACTGTTGCATAAACGGTTAACGCCTACTAAGAACAAAAAGGTTACACCGCCAGCTGATAAATTTTTCAGGTCTTCACGACAGTTTTTTTCGAGGTGTGGATTAACTAAAGCAAAAATGCTAGGTGTTTTTTCCGTTGGCAAATGGTGGTCTAGTACAATAATGTCTATATCATTATGTTGATTTAAAATAGTAGAGGAAGCTGTTCCGCAATCAACTGTGAAAATCAAAGAGCATTTTTTTTTCTTAAAGAATTCAAAAGCTTTTTCATTAGGACCATACCCCTCTTTCAGACGGTCTGGAATATAAACCTCTGATGCAATACCGTGGTGTTTTAAAAAACGAACAAGTAAAGCTGCTGAGCAGGCGCCATCCACATCGTAATCACCTAAAATACCTATTTGCTCTTTGTTCTGTATAGCTTTGATCATTCTTAAGCAAGCTTTTTCCATATCTGGTAAAATATATGGGTCTGGTAATAAATTTTTCAGTTTGGGGTCTAAGCAGTGCTGTATATGATCAAAAGGCATGCGTTTTAATAACATACTGTATAAATCGCTTGGAAGATCATATTGTGTATCTACGATATCAGTTGCTGGTTCTAGGTAAACATATCGTTTACCACGTATTGAAATTTTCATTTCACAGGAGGTTGCCAACGTTCTGTCCATAGTTTAATCAATGTTGCCGTTATTGGATACGCTAAAAATACACCTAAAATACCAAAATAATAATTAATTACCACGATGGCCAATATAAATACAAGAGGTGGGACGCCAAGTCTCTTGCCGATAATGCGAGGTGATAAAATCTGAGTTTCAATGATACTTAATCCTAAGAACACGGACAAAATTTTTATAATTAGGTTAAAAGAAGGGTCGTGCTGTGCGATCGCAATCAACATAACCAGAAAGAATCCAATCATGAAACCTATATAAGGGATGAAGGACAAGCCTCCTACTAAAATGCCTAACATTAAAGCGTATTTAAGTCCAATTAAATAAAAACATGCCGAGTAAGCCAGCATCAAAGAAACAGATATTAAGCTTTGGCCAGTAAAATATAGAAAAAATATTTTATCTAAATCTCTCATTACTTTTTGGAACTTTTTATGTCTTGTTCCTGTCAGCATTTGCCCAAAGAAATGAATAATTTTTGAAAAATCTATAGACATGTAATAAACCATAAACGGCAAGATGACAAAATAGTGAAGCATGTTTGTAATATCCAAGCTTCTTTGCAGCCAGTTCAATAACTTAAACAAAATTGCCTGACTAATATTAAAAATCTGTTTTTGAGCTATTTGTCCGATTTTTGTTGTCGTGTTCCCATCTAGATGGACCAGCAAGCGATTACTTAAATGATTTATTTGTGTACCTATATAAGTTAAAAAGCTTGGGATTTTTTGCGATAACAATATCATGTTTTCATTTACAAACGGCAGAATAATCATCATAAATCCAACAAAAGCTGCGACAAGTAAGAGTATAAAGCAAATAGCACTAACAGGCTTAGCGATATGTTTTTTTTCTAAATAGGTTATTGGCTTATCTAATATGTATGAAAAAACTATGGCGATAACTATCGGTTTGAATAGAGAAGAAAGACCAAATAAACATATGGCAATACCCACTCCCCACCAAATATGTGGTCTATATACAGCATAAAAATATGAAAGTGCGCTGAGCATCGGAGGTGGTCCTTATTTTGTTTGAATAAAAATAGTGTCGTCTCCTTCATTCATTAAATTACAAGTCATCGCATGTCTTGCTCTGTCTGAAGGTGCATACCCTAAATCTATAAATCCGTAGTCGGTAGAAGAATACCCCGATGATAGTTGGGCAGGAACAAATGTAAAGCGATTGCCATTTAAGTGAGTAGTTTTTGCCTCTTTCCCTCTATACGACACCCACAATACATTGTCTTTGATTTTCAATGTAATGGTTCCATATAAACGGTTACAATAATTTCCTATATAAGGTGTTAAATCTTCATGAGGAGTAGGTGCAGCAAAACGACTTTGTTCAAAAAAATCTCTGTACTTTTTCAATGTTTCATTCGTATGTTCAAATGTAACATGTTTCCAGTCTGTATCATTTATTCCCATGACTGTGTCAAAAAGTTTAAACATAATGGCTTCTGGTAATAAACAATCTTGATTGGCGCCTAAGTTGCATAAGATAACGATACCTAGATCATATTCTAAAGAGTAGGCCAGGCATGTCGTTCCTCCTTGACGTGCTCCATTTTGTCTATAAAGATTGATTTTGTTCTCTCCTTTGCCATAAGGCAACAACATAGCGCCAAAACAGTAGTCTAAAGTTGAGTGCCTGCTCTTAGGGAAAATCATACTATTTTGAGATTGTAATAAATAATGATTACGCGGTACACGTAATTGGTTAAACCAATCGTTTTTCAAAACCTCCGGGTTGCCGTACATTAAAAACTTCAACCAATTTGCCATATCTTCAATCGTGCTTGAAACGGCCATGCTAGCTTGCTGAACAAAAACCTGGTCAATGTTAGGAATTTCTTTAACACCGTCATAAATTACATGTGGTTTTGCAAAATCATCTTGGAGTTTTTTGGTTTTGCTGCAACTTGATAAGAAACCTCTGCCATATAAGGGGGCATAAGTTGTATTAGACATTTTTAATGGATCAAACAGTAGTTCTTTGGCAGTAACTTCTAATGGTTTCTTTGTGACTTTTTCTATAATTTGTTTCATCAGTCCATGGAACTGGTTACTGTACGTGTAATCCTTACCCGTTATTTTTTTAATGGGTAGTTCTGCCATGGCTTCCCATGTTTCCTTTTCAGAAAAACCAAGCTTTAGAAATGAATCGCCCGCAAATTGCTTTAATCCAACACTTTGTGACAACACATCTTTTATAGTGAGTGTTTTTGCAATGTCAGAATTGGAAAGTTTGAAGTCTGGAATGTACTTTATAATCGGATCATCTAGCGATATAAGACCTTTTTCTTCAAGCTTTAACATAAGTGCTGCCGTCATACCCTTGGTTAAGGAAAATAGGTGAAAGCGCGTTTTTTCATCAATAGGTGTTTTGTCGCTGACTGATTTTGTCCCTTTCAAAATAAAATATGGTTGACCTTTATAAATGATTACCACGGCTACGGCAGGAACGTTCCAGATCTTTCGGGCTTCTTCTGTGTAGGTGTCCATTTCTTTGACAAGTTGGTCGATATTTTTTGAAGATGTTTTGGTATTTGCTAACGCGAAGAAAGGCAGTAATAAAAAAAATACTATGATTCTTGCCAAAAAATTCATCAGATTTTAACTTTCATTTCCTACATTGATTATACAGTATAGTTACATTCAAAAGGTGTAAAAATGGTTACCTCAAGAGGTGCTTTTTTTCTGGGGCTGTCACTTATTATATGTGTCGCCATGGTGATTTATGGACCGCAAATTGGAAGATTTCGTTATCTAACAGTGCCGACAAATCAGGGGCTGTTCATTCTAGACACAAAAAATCAAATGATGAACTTATGCACAGATAAAGTTTGTCGCACAGTGCCGCACGAAGCTAGTAGCATGGGGATACCCGGTATGTATCCCACATATGGTCAGATTTCTATGATGCCCGTAAGTTCACTAGGATCGATGGATAATGGTGGGGTAATGCCAAATTTTGGATGCGGTTACAATCAAGCTTGTATGGTTCCCCTTCCACAACAATGTGCGGTTGCTGCTCCCGTACAAACACCTACAAAGGCTAATGGGCAACAGCCTCAAATAGAAGTGGAAGTTCCTGCTAACACTTCAACCAAATCAGTAGTGCCACAAGGTCCAAGTGTGCAGCCTATCGTTATTAAAGAAGAGATAATGCGACAGCCTGCACCACAGACTCAACACATAGAACAGCAGCCAACATTGCCGCATCCTCAACCATTAGCAGCGCCCATTTCGGCAGTGGCTCCAGCTCATACGCTTCCTGTCACAGCCCCAGCTGTTCATGCAGCGCCATCCACCCCTACCCCTGTGTCTGTACCAGTGACTGCTATGCCAAGTCCACCCCATCAGGCACCGGCCCTCGCCCCTCCCGCACTTTCGTCACCTCTGCCTGTAGCTCATGTTTCAGCCGCGGCTCCAGCTCCAGCTAAACCCACGCCAGATCAGCAGGTTAATAAGGATTTAGGACAGTTGGCAAGTTTGATTGGTAGATAAAAAAGATATAATATTTTTTAGGATGATTTAATCAGACTCATACTTTATGTACTTATTGTATTGTCCTTGTCCTAATCTTGAATCTGCTTCAAAGCTAGCTAAAACTCTTGTCGATCAAAAAATGGCTTTTTGTTGCAATATTCTATCCAATGTAACCTCGATATTTTTTTGGCAAGATAAATTACAAGAAGACAATGAAACTGTGCTTGTAGCAAAAACATTGAGTGATGAACCAGAAAAAATTGTGAAATATTTAGAGGGTATTCATCCTTATGAAGAGCCCGTTATTATCTACTGGCCTGTCCTAAAGAATTAAGTTTGTTTTCCGTGGTTTGTAATTTGGAAACAATCTCGTGGGTTTTGAAAAATGTCTATTAAACAAATTTGTTCTATAATTTTCTAAGTGAAACTTTAAATCATCTCTTTAATTTTATATTGTGAAATAGAGTCAGGGGAAATAGGTGTTTTCCTTTGGTGCAATGATTAAAATGAAAAAAGGAGTTTCGCAATGAAGAATTGTAAGTTTTTGGTAATTTCCTCTATGGTTTTACTGGCATCATGTCAAAAACTTGAAGACCTAAGTAAATGTGATAATATCTTTGAAATGATTGACCCAAAATACAGACAAATTTGTAATGACAAAAAAGAAAGAGAACGCCAAGAAAACATAAAAAGAGATGCTATGATTTGCAAAGCAAGACGAGAATATGAGTATAAAGAAGAATGTGAAAAAGAAAAAAGAATGAAAATGTCTAAAGAGGAGCGTTTAAGATATGATTTAAAAAAAATAGAAGAAGCTGGAAAAGTAGCATTGGAAAATAAATAAGGCAATCACCCCGCCTAGAAATCAATATAGATAAAAAGTCTACTCGAGCTTTTGATATTCCCGAAACTTTTATTCCAAACACATTTTTCTTTTTTCGTTCTCTCTTTGGTTCTTAATCCTCCAAATCATCTATTTCGTCAAGGTCTAAATTTTCTTTTGGCGCAGCTGATTGGGTAGAGGTTTTCACTTCGCTAGTTTTAATTTCCGAAGTTTTTTTGATTTCTTTTCGTGCTGCGGGTTCTTTTTCTTTTGAGGTTTCTATTTTTTCAATCATGCTTTTTTTAGTTTTTTCTTTTTCTTCAAGCGCCCGCCTTTTTTCATGAGCGGAAATACGCTCAATTTTTATATTTTTTTTAGCGGCGACATTCAATTTACCAGCACGTTTTTTGCGTTCTGCTGTAGCTATATCGTCTTGAATTTGGGCTTGTTCTTTTTCAACAACATTTTCTGTGTCTACTACATCTTCTGTTGCTTCAAAGCCTTCATCGCCAAATTTATCGCACACTTCCTCTGAAGTTATAGGTGCTGGTTTGGTGTGAGGTGGTTTTAGTTCAATAGGAGAGGGGGGTGTATATTCTTCGTGCATAGAGCATCCAATAAGGCCCGACAGAGCCGCTAGCAACAACAATCGTTTCATGATCATCCGAGTTCTTATCTATTTGGTATAGAATAAATCAAACACACCCAATTCGTATAGATGTGTCTTTTCTTTTCGGAACAGATGGAATTCGCGGGACAGTAAATCAATTTCCTATTGATCCTTTAAGCTTTGTCAAAATTGCACAAAGCATAGGTCTTCATTTACAAAAGCTCTATCCCGACCAACCCCTTAAATGTGTGATTGGAAAAGACACGCGCGAATCTGGTTATATGATCGAATGTGCTTTGGTCGCAGGATTGGTTTCTTTGGGCATAGATATTTATTTAGTAGGGCCCATGCCTACCCCAGCCATTGCTTTTTTGACACGGTCTATGCGTTGTACAGCTGGCATAATGATTTCTGCCTCCCACAATCCTTTTCATGACAATGGCATTAAAGTTTTTAATGATGATGGCACTAAATTGTCTGCACAAAGTATTGCCGATATAGAAAGCTACTTTCAAAATATGCCAAATATTATATTGCCATTCCACGTAGGAAAAGTTAGGCGTATTGATGATGCGGTGGGGCGTTATATTGAGTACATTAAAAATTATTTCCCCAAAGACTTTAGTTTAAATAATTACCGAATTGTAATCGATTGCGCCAATGGCGCCGCTTATAAAATAGCGCCCATAATTTTACGCGAATTGGGAGCGCAGGTCATTACCTATGGTATAGAACCAGATGGTTGTAATATTAACGCAGACTGTGGATCGCTGCACCCTAAAGGTTTATCGGCTTGGGTTAAAGAACACGAAGCTGACCTTGGTATTGCTCTGGATGGAGATGCTGACCGAGTCGTACTAGTTGATGAGCAGGGAACAATTATTCCTGGTGAGTGTTTGCTTGGATTTTTAGGATTGCACTTGAACGCATCTAAAAAATTGGTGACAACACAAGTAGCGAATCCAGCACTTAAAATATTTTTAAATCAAAATGGTGTCCAAATTATCCTGACCGAGGTAGGGGATAGTTATGTTCATACTGCCATGCAAGATAATGACGCCCATGTAGGGGGAGAACCTTCAGGTCATGTTTTATTTGGCACAGAAGTTTGTGCCAGTGATGGGCTATTAACAGCTTTGCAATGTCTTGCTATTTTGCGCGATCTTAATCAAAAAGCGCACGCAATTACACAACTATTTCCACTGATGCCATTTAAACAAGTGAACCTTCCTTTAGGAAAAAACATGACGGCAGACATTAACCAATTACGTTTGCCTCACAGCAGTCAGCATTTAATTCGGAAATCAGGCACAGAACAGGTTTTACGTGTTTATGTATGGAATTCCGACGCTATTGCACTTGATTTTGACTTTAAGTATATTGCTGATTTTTTGGATAAGTGATATCTATCCAAACGTATTGATAATTTTTCATGTTTTTACTGATATTAATATGCAATAATATAAAAAAAATTTTCACCATACTTCCATGCTACTTGTCTTAATACTTTTTGCTATCGATGACTTTGATAAAAAAACAGAGCCAACAAGTATTTATCGACCGCCTATTGGTACTCCTGGCCGGCCTTCTGTTTTTATGGAGATGAAGCATAATAGGAAATTTCTGGATTTAAATGTTTTAAATTCTAGTTTTCTAGAGCTGTTAAAGGAATTGGATGAAATGCATAAAACAGTTAAACAGTTTTTAAAAAATAGAGGATTAAACAATTGTGAGAGAGATTTTTGTAACCAAATGTTGCATGATTTGGATCAAAAAATTGGTAGGATAGATCTCGGCAGGCAAGGGGTAGATTTCTAACGTCAACAATCTTCTGATTTGCTCAAGGTAAATCCTTTAAAATTTGCGATTCTAAGCAGAACCGTTCTTGGCACAGGCTGCGGCACCACCCATCGACAGAAGTGGCGAACCATTATTCCACTGACTTAAAATAGTATTGAAGTTCGCAATAAGCTGAGTAACAGTTTGAGCGTTTTTTATCGCATCTTGTAGCGCCTTTTTTCCTCCTTTTCCAAATCTGGTAAGTGTAGAGATATGTTGTTCAGCGAGAGCTTTAGCACTTTGCAACTTAGCTTTCTGTTCTTTTTCTAGTCTTAGACGTTCTGTCTCTGCCTCTGCCTCTTTAGCTTTCTGTTGTTTTTCTAGTCTTTGACGTTCGGCTTCTTCGTTAGCTCTGCGTTCTTGCTCTAGTCTTTGACGGTCAGCTTCTTCGTTAGCTCTACGTTCTTGCTCTAGTCTTTGACGGTCAGCTTCTTCGTTAGCTCTACGTTCTTGCTCTAGTCTTTGACGTTCGGCTTCTTCGTTAGATCTACGTTCTTGTTCTAGTCTCTGATGCTCAGCTTCTTTAGCTTTTTTCTTATATCCTTTATATAAAGGAGGGGTGCCGGTGCTGGTTGTTAAGGTGATGTAGTTATTCCATAGGGCTCTTATTCCATTTTCTAAGGCAGAGATCTGTTCCTGGGCAAAAGATATACCAGCAACGAAAATCCTGTAACATGTTCCATTAATTGTCGCTCTAAGTTGAGAGCCGCCACCTTGGCTATATCCACTAACAGCACCGAACTTCCCAATCATAAGTTTGGTTGTGTTAGAGTTAAAAGCAGCTCTAACATGGTCAATATAAGTTTCTGCTTGTCCTTTGTTATCAGCCAATGCGGCTACTAGAGGTGGGGCGTCATCTACCCATCGTCTTTGTTCGCAATCGATTAATTCTGCGAAAATAAAAATTAAAAGTGTGTTTAACATAAAATCTCCTTTAACAACGTATTAACTGAAGGTTAAAGTATTTTAAAACTGCTTTCAACATTAGTTTCAGTTTTATTTAAAATTTCAAACAAGTGGATAAAATACAACAAACTGTGATGTGTGAAACAATAGGGTGTTAGGAATTTGATTGACTTGATTTTCTAGGCCTGGTTTAATTTTGTCATAGTCTTAATTAATCAAATGTGAAGGATCGTATCATGATGAAGAAATCTCTTTTGTTGGCAACTGTATTTTTAGGTTTTGCCGCTTGCTTTGGCGAGAAGAAAGAAGAAGCCAATACACAAGATGCTTGCCCAGCTTCTACGGAAACTGTTCAACCTGCGCCAGCTGCTGAGCCAGCTGCTCCTGCAGAGTCAAAGTAATTTCTTTTGATTCAGAAGGTTATTGCACTTAATAAAATCGCTCGTTTTGAATATAACTTGTTAGACACCCTGGAAGCAGGGGTTGTTTTAACAGGTTTTGAAGTTAAATCTGCCCGTTTAGGTGGCGTCAGTATAAAAGAATCTTATATTGGTGAGATGAGGGATTCTGAAGCGTTGTATTTATTCAATGCTAATTTTCCTGAATATAAAAAAACAACGACAATTAAACAAGAGCCTAAACGGCCTAGAAAACTGTTGCTTAATAAAAGACAGATGAGCAAATTAATAGGGCAGGTGCATAGAAAAGGTTTTACTATTGTTCCGTTGCAGCTTTATTTTAATGAACGTGGTATTATTAAACTTGAGATCGCTTTAGCACAGGGCAAAACCTTAACTGATAAGCGTGAAACAATTAAACAGCGTGAATGGGAACGTGAAAAACATAGGATTTTAAAGAACAAATGAAAGAAATTCGTAACGTAGCTATTATTGCTCACGTGGATCATGGGAAGACGACTCTTATAGATTCTCTTTTAAAACAAAGTGGTACATTTCGTGAAAATCAGAAAGTTGATGAACGCGTTATGGACAGTAATGATCTTGAAAAAGAGCGTGGCATAACTATTCTTGCCAAGTGTACATCGATTGAGTGGAAAGGTTGCCATATCAATATTGTTGATACCCCAGGGCATGCTGATTTTGGTGGTGAGGTTGAACGAATCTTATCGATGGTAGACGGTGTTATTTTATTAGTTGATGCTGCTGAAGGTCCTATGCCTCAAACAAAATTTGTTTTGGGTAAAGCATTGAAACAAGGTTTGAGACCAATTGTTGTTATCAACAAAATCGATCGTTCAGACGCGAGACAGAATGAGGTTATTGATGAAGTTTTTGATCTTTTTGTGGCTTTAGATGCATCGGACGAGCAAACGGATTTCCCTATCCTTTATGCCTCTGGAAGAAGTGGATGGTGTGTTAAAAACCTAAGTGATCCAAGAGAAAATTTATATCCCCTACTGGATCTTATTTTATCTCATGTTCATAAACCAAAGGTTGATGTTGATGCACCCTTTTCCATGCTAGCTACCCTGCTTAGCCATGATCCTTTTTTAGGTCGCATGTTAACGGGTCGTATCTATAGCGGGACAGCAAAAGCGAATATGGCGGTTAAAGCTATCAATCTAAATGGTGAAGTTGTGGAACGTTTTCGTTTGACAAAATTACATGGGTTTTTAGGTGTTGATCGTATTGAGCTAGAAGAGGCAATTGCTGGAGATATTATCTGTATTGCTGGGATGGAAACGGCCTCTGTTGCCGAGACCATTTGCGATCTTGCTGTTGAAATTCCGCTTAAGTCTACACCTATTGATCCGCCCACTATGGCTATCACAATTAGTGTTAACAATTCGCCTTTGGCGGGACAAGAAGGAACAAAAGTAACCAGTCGTATGATTCGTGATCGTTTGTTTTCTGAAGCTGAAACAAATGTATCGATCACTGTGAAGGAGTCTGAGGATAAAGATTCTTTTGAAGTCGGAGGACGCGGAGAACTACAGTTAGGTGTTCTTGTTGAAACAATGCGACGTGAAGGCTTCGAGCTATCTGTATCAGCACCAAAGGTTTTATTTAAAACTGATGAACATAATAATGTGCTTGAGCCCATGGAAGAAGTTACCGTAGATGTGGATGACGAATATAGCGGTGTGGTCGTTGAAAAAGTTAGCATACGTAAAGGAGTGATGACAGATATGCGTCCCTCTGGTAATGGTAAGACGCGCATCCTGTTCATCTGTCCTTCACGGGGATTAATTGGGTATCAAAGTGAATTTCTCACTGACACAAAAGGTACGGGGGTATTAAATCGTATTTACCACAGCCATGGTCCTTACAAAGGAGAAATTATCACACGTAATAAGGGAACTTTAATTGCAACTGATCAGGGGGAGGCTGTAGCCTATGCTTTGTTCAATTTGCAGGACCGCGGCATCATGTTTGTCAAACCAAAGGACAAGGTTTATCAGGGTATGATTGTTGGAGAAAATTCACGTGATAACGATTTGGAGATCAATGTTCTGAAGGAAAAACAATTAAGCAATGTGCGTTCTGCAGGTGCTGATGAAGCTATACGACTTGTGCCGCCGCGCATCATGTCACTTGAAGAAATGATTGCCTATATTAATGATGATGAGTTGGTTGAGGTGACACCAAAAAATCTGAGATTGAGGAAAAAATTATTAGATCCTAATGACCGCAAACGCGCTTCTCGTCGTTCATAAAATCTTTGGTAAAAAAGAAAAACAAAAGATCTATTTAAACCTTATTTTTCATACGCTCTAATATTTGCCTTTGTTCTTGTTTGCTTAAATAATCAAGGAACGTGATTCCGTTGATGTGATCAATTTCATGTTGTGCGCAAATGGCCCAGACAGCTTCAAATGTTTTTTCTTGGGTTTTACCAGTGGTATCTAGGTATTTAACACGTACTGATTTGTGACGTTGAACTTCCACGCAAGCTCCAGGGAAAGATAAGCATCCCTCTTTAACTATTATTTGCTCTTCAGAGTGCCAAACAATCTCGGGGTTAATTAATTTGACGGGACTATCGTGTTTTTCAGAGCAATCCATAACGATCATACGTGACAATAAATTAATCTGGTTTGCGGCCAAACCGCAGCCTTTATCGGCATACATAGTTTCCAACATATCATCAAGTAACTCAAGAATTTGAGGTGTAACTTTTTCAACGGGTTTAGCTACCGTTTTCAAAGCGGCATGAGGAAATTTAACAACGTGCCGAATCACAATACTGGACGTTATAAATATTTATTTGTATTATAGGTCACGTAGAGGGTGTTTGCCAGTTCACACATGTCAAGGCTTCAGTTTACGTTATCTATCCGGGCAAAATATGAAGGTAAGCAGCCTAAATTTTGCTATGCGGTAACGGGAACTTCTGGAAAAACCTCTGTCTGTTACTTTTTATTTCAGTTATTTGATCTTCTTGGCTATAAGGCAGCTTATATTGGTACTCTTGGAATTTATAATAATGTTGGATGCAAGACATCCGTTATTAGTGACCTGACAACTTTGTCTCCGGAAAATTTGCATAAAACTTTAGCTGAGTTGGATGATGCGGGTGTGACGCACGTGGCTATAGAGGCGTCTAGCCATGGGCTTGATCAATATCGTTTACACGGGGTCAGGTTGCATGCTGTTGGTTTTACAAATTTGTCGCGCGACCACTTGGACTATCACCCAGATATGCAATCTTATTTTGCAGCTAAAAAACGTTTGTTTACTGATTTTTCGCCAAAAATTGCCGTTACGAATGTGCAAGATGTCTATTCACAGCGCTTAACGGCAACGGATCAATTTGGGAAAGGTACGCCATATTATTATCAGGATGGAAAAATTTGGATATGCGGTAATTCTGTGGATATAGACAAACTTCAGATTTTTGGAGAGTTCCAATATTCGAACATTTGTTGCGCAATGGCGATGCTTCCAGAAGCGCAAGAAAAAGCTCAAATTCTTCTCCCCAAATTGAAACCTGTTCCTGGGAGGTTTGAAAAAATTAGTAATAATCCTCAGGTCATAGTAGATTATGCGCACAAGCCGGAAGCTATGCGAACTGTTCTTGAAAATCTTCGCCAGCATACAAAAGGCCGGATTATTACTGTGTTCGGTTGTGGTGGTGATAGAGATGCAGGAAAACGTTCTATTATGGGAAATATAGCCCAAGAACTATCCGAAGTAGTTGTTGTCACAGATGACAATCCTCGTTTTGAAGAGCCTGCTATTATACGCAAACAAATTCTAAAGGGGTGTATGAACGCCATAGAAATTGATAGTCGGGATTCTGCAATTCAATATGCGATAACTCTTGCAAAACCAGAAGATAGTGTTGCTATTCTAGGAAAAGGACAAGAGAAATTTCAAAAAATAAAACATATGATTTTACCTTTTGATGATGTTGAAGTAGCACGTCAGGCATTAGCTCATGCTGTTTGTTGAAGTTACGTCACATATTTTAATAGGTTTGATTTTAGGTATTTGGTGGAAAAAATATTGGCCAGTATGGGGATTGGTAGCTGGTATTGTTTTAGGATTTGCATCAGCCATTTTTTATGTTTGGAAAAAATATGCATCTCATTGAACAGTTTAAAATTCATACTTTAATCCCCATGCATATTTTTGGTTGGGATATTTCTTTCACCAACGCTTCTTTAGCTATGATGATTGCTTGTCTATTGGCCATAGGCCTTCCTCTATTTGCTGTAATGCGTGGTAATGGTGCTCTAACTTTGCTTGAAATGTCTTTTGAATTTGTTGGTGATACGATGCAGCACTATGCTCATAACGCACAATACTTTCCTTTTATTTTTTCCATATTCTTATTTGTATTATTTGCCAATATGTTGGGGCTTATTCCCCACATGCATACAGCCACATCACACATTATTGTTACATTAACTTTAGCTTTAATAATTTATTCAATATTATTAATTTTAGGAATTATTAAAAAAGGGCTATCATTTTTCCGTATGTTTTTGCCTTCCTCGGTACCTTTGTATTTAGCCCCCCTATTTATACCGGTTGAACTTATTTCATTTCTATCTAAACCATTTAGTCTGGCAATTCGTCTATTCGCCAATATGGTTGCAGGTCATGTTGTTTTGAAAATTTTTATAGGCTTTGTAATTAGTTTGCTTGGGTTGCAATACTTCGCAAAACCTTTGGCTATTATTCCTTTCTCGATTACTATGATTATGACGTGTTTTGAAATGGCGATTGCTTTTATACAAGCTTATGTTTTTACAATTTTGTCTTGTATTTATATTGATGATATGTTGGGAGAGTCACATTAGACGAAACAATATAATTCTTCTACTGGCAATATAAACCTTCCTTGCCCCAAGCTTTGCGTATAACCTTTTTGAATATCCTCCCATTCTTTTTCTAAATTAATAGTAGGTTCAATCCAAATTGTAGGTTCACCATGATAAAATTCACTGATATGCTGACTAGCAGTGTAAAACAAAGGCCATAGGTGCCCTAAATTTTTTTTATTCTGTCCATCTATAATACTTGAAACAATAGCCTGATTTGTAATAGATAATTGCTCTTTATAATTACTCTCGTAGTTGCTAATTTCTTTCTCTCCCAGTAAAAATTCATTTGCTGGCCATATTGTGATTTTTTTTGTGGGTGAAATTGTTTTTTGTGTAATTGGATCAAAAGTTTTGATGCCTTCAATTGTATCTCCAAAAAAATCTACTCTTACAGGATATGTGGTCATTGGAGGAAATATGTCAATCCGGTCACCTCGTACAGCAAATTGTCCAGAATAAAGAACAGTGTTTGTGCGCTCGAAACCGTATAAAAAAAGAATATCCATAAAATGTGTATGTGTCATCATACTATCTTGTTCAATGAATAGAGGTTGAAGTATGTCATCTAAAATTGGGCGTTTCTCAAACCATCCTAAAGATGACATCAACAAGCAAAATGGTTGATCAAGTTTTAAAGCTTGAACTGTCCGTATGCGCTCTGCGGCATTATTTGTCAGTGGTGGTGTTGGATCATAAGCGAAATGTCCAATTGATGGGTATTGTAAAATTTTTTTTTGCAGGCCAAAAGCTTTTAAAGATTGTTTTAATATAACCAGGTCAGCTTCTGTGATAACAATACAAGATTTTTTCTGTTCGTTTAAAAAATGTGCCAGTTTGTGAAAATTCAACATGCCATTGCAATGGCTTCAATATCGTGACCCGTATGGATAATTTTGCATGGTATATTTGCGCAGGTCCGTTTTGCCAAACCGGATAATACTTGGCCTGGCCCAATTTCAAAAAATTCTTTAATGCCAGAGGATTCCATGTTTATTAGAGTTTCACGGAAGCGCACAGGGCCGGTAATCTGATCCAATAATAAAGAAGTCACGCGTGTATGATCTGTACATGGTGTTGCTTCAATGTTTGGATAATAAGAAATTGTGAAAGGTTTAATTATTATGTTTTCAAAAACTTCTTGCATGTGATTTTGTGCATCTGTCATCCAAGGGCTGTGAAATGGGCCTGAAACTGTTAACCTTTTAATCATTTTTGCGCCTGCTTTTTTAGCTTTTTCTATGGCAATATCTAATCCATCGGGCAAACCACTGATTACTAGTTGTCCGGGACAATTATCATTGGCAATGACACAGTGTTCATTGCAGCAACTTTGAAGTTTATCACGATCAAGTCCAATAACTGCTGCCATACCACCTTCAGTTGCTGATTCTTTCATAAGTTTTCCGCGCATGCACACTAAGCGAATAGCTGTTTCAAAATCAATGGCTCCAATACTTGTTAGGGCACTATATTCACCTAAAGAGTGTCCCGCTGTGGTAGCAAAATCAAAATGTTTCACTGATTCCTTTATGACAGCTAATGTTGCCATACTAGCTGCAACAAGACAGGGTTGTGCATTGGCTGTATCCATAAGTAAATGTTCTGGGCCATCAAACATTAATTTAGAGATATTTAAAGAAGCGGCTTCTTCAGCTTGTTGAATCATATACTTGAAAGTTGGGAAGGCATAGTATAAATCTTTACACATGCCAACATGTTGAGCGCCTTGTCCCGGAAAAAGCAAAGCAATTTTTTTCATATACACAGCCTTGTCGTGGTCTAGGTTCATCCTAGCATCCGTTTGTCGTACAATAAAGCTAACAAACAATAAGTAAATTACATGTGACTTTCGAATTGCCAGCTCTTTTTGAGGCTTTAAAAAAATATAATTTAGAAAAATTTCGTTACGATGTTTTGGCAGCTTTGGTCCTGTCTGTTTTGAATTTACCATTATGTATTTCTTTGGCTGTAGCTTGTGGGATCCACCCTAAAGCAGGAATTTTCGCAGGATCTGTTGGTGGTTTCTTTGCTGCTTTATTTGGTGGTACACGTTTTATCATATCAGGGCCAACAACAATATTTTTATTAACGTTAGCAGAAACCATGAACAAGTTCGGCATGGATGGTGTTCTGATGGCAGGATTGATGGGTGGCATATTTCTTATGATAGGGGGATTAGTTCGTTTTCATAGATTTATTGATTTCATACCATACTCAGTTATTTTGGGGTTTGCAGCAGGTTTATCCGTTATCGTTTTTACGACTCAGTTAAAGGATTGTTTGGGATTTACCATACCTGTCAGTCCTATGGAAAACCCTATTAACCAAATGATGCTTCATTGGGGATATTATATACGTCATTTGCATAAAATTCATTGGCCAACAGCCTTAGTAAGTAGTTTAACTATTATCCCCCTGATCATTTCACGAAAAATGCTAAACAAACGAATTCCTTTTTTATTTTTTATTTTAATTGGTATTTCTATAATTACGTATTTTTCCAAACTCGATGTTTTAACGCTAAGTAAAAAATTTGGATCAACCAGTTTCACAATTCCTAAGTTTCATATGCCTATAGTTTCAGCCTCAAAATTTGTTGCACTTATCCCCTATGCTATGACCCTTGCATTCTTAGGAGGCATCCACTCTTTACTTGCTGTGGTTACGACATACGAAATGACTAACAAACCGTATAATTCTAGGATTGAGCTTCTTGCTCAAGGTTTTGCTAATATTATGTCGGCTTTGTTTGGTGGATGTACATTAACAGCTAATATGTCTCGCACGGTTACATCAATTCAAACACATGCACAAACACCTCTTACTGGTATGTTCCATGCGTGTTTTTTATTGATATTGGCTTTGAATTCTGAGAAGCTCATGAATTTTATCCCCATACCTTGTTTAGCAACTATTTTTGTGGTTGCTGCTTATGATATGGGGTATTGGAAAAGATTTTTCAAGTATTGCCGAATGCCCCGTAATGAGTCTTTAGTTTTATTGGTTACATTTGTCTTAACATTGTTTTCTAGTGTTGCTGTTGCAATATTGGGTGGTATTGTTTTAGCGGCCCTTTTGTTTATCAGAAGGATGAGTGAGCATTCCTACATTACGCCAGAAATCAGACGAATCTCAGGAGAGGACAATGAAGTTCCTCAAGAGATCAGTATATATCATATTGACGGTCCATTTTTCTTTGGCGCTTCGAGCCGTTTAAAAGCTGTACTTGATGAAAATCGCCCGCAAAAAAAGATTGCCATTTTAGACTTTGATAATGTGCCATTTATTGATTCGACAGGACTAAAGATTTTGAATGAATTTATTAAAGATGCCAATAAACGTGGGATTGAGTTAATCTTAACGAATATTGATCACGCGCGGGAACTGTTTACGAGTCTGGATCTTGGAATAGACCCTCTAAAAAGTTATCTCACCGCATCAACTTTGACTGAAGCGTTGAATCTTGCTAAGGAGCATATTAACAATCAGCAGCAATCCCCTATAGAGAATAATATGCCGGAAGCTGGGGATTCTGTTTGACCAAATATTTTCCCTAGAATATTAAGAAAATAACTCTAGAAACCAAAAATAGTTAATTTTTAAAGGCGTAAAAGAATTTTAAAATCCAAGCTGTTTTGCTTATTTTGACAATTTTCCAAAATTTTGTTGCCTATTTGTAGAAAGTTTTCTTATTATTAAAATGAAAGAACTATTTTTAAAATACTATTATGGTTGGCCTCACGCAACGAGTTATGGCACAAATCGCTAAAGTGACTCCTCCCACCATTAGTAAATGTATTACGCAATACGAAATCAAACCAGTCGATATTAAGAACCTACGAAATATGCGCTATAGGATTAATGATGTGAGAACAGTACTTCGGCATTGCATTGGGAAAAATCTGCAAATTTTCAAACCTGTGATGGCGTTTTATAATTTCAAAGGTGGTGTAGGTAAAACAAGTATTTGTTTCCAAATTTCTAGTCATTTGGCTATGATGGGTTTTAAAGTTTTAGTCGTAGACGCTGATCCACAAGGGCACCTAACAACTTCTTTTGGTTTATCTAATGAAAAAGAATACCTAACGCTTTATGATATTATCGAAAACCAAATGTCACCACACGATGTTATCCAGCCGATATTTGAAGGGCTGGACTTGGTGCCATCAAACTTATCTTTGACCAGAATTGAAGTTAGTTTAAATGAACTTCCTAAACGGGAGGAACGTATTAAAATTGCCTTTGATCCCCTAAAAAAAGAGTATGATTTTATTTTATTTGATACAAACCCTTCCATCAGTCACTTGAATAGAAATGTTATCGTTTTTTCAGATCTGCTTAACATTATTGTTGAGACGCAGGCTTATTCAATCAATGGGTTAAAATTGCTCATGGGAGATTTAGATAGATTTTTTCATTCGATGGTTATGGAAAAACCGGAAATTTTCATTATTCCTAACCTGGCTCTTGAAAAACATAACTAATCTCTTTTCCCCGAATACTCTGCATTTTAAACATCGGCAATTTTAAGAGATCTTTATCTTGCCA
>DAHXKW010000038.1 GCA_027366195.1 Alphaproteobacteria bacterium
AACCGCTTTCACACGTTCGCCAACCTGCAGTTTTTCCCTTGGCAATAAGTCATCTTTAAAAAATATACCTTCCACTTTATTATCGAACTCAGCCAAATAAAAACTAATCTCATCACGTTTGATCGTAACAGTAAACATTTCCCCAACACGATTTTTATATTCATTATAATGCTGGGCACGTCTTGTATTTTGCAGAACATCTGCCACGACTTGCCTACTTGCAGCGGCAGCAATTCTATCAAAAGAAATAGGGGGCAGTTCTTCAGAAATAACCTGACCAATTTCAATAGCCCGGTTTGGATATTGCTCTACCGCTAACTCATATTGCACCTCCTGATCTGGATTAGTGACATCTGCAACAATGGATACATTTCTCAAAAAAGTAATATCCCCGGTTTCACGATCAATTTTTACTGAAATATTATGGCGCTCACCATATTTAGCAAGCGCAGGTTTCACAAGAGCTGCTTCAAGGGCTGTAATCACCGCATCTGGTTCTAGCCCTTGTTCACGCGCAACAATATCAATAACCTGTAAAATTTGCGATTCTTCTCGATTAGATGTTCTAAATGACAATGTGCCCTCTAATTAACCTGAAATGGTATAACTCGCTTTCTGTATAAATTATAAGGCAAGAAAATACTTTCGTCGATACCATCACAAATAATACATTCAACTTTTTTGATACAATAGAATATTTTTGCTACTTCAATAAAGATTCAGCTTTTTTTATGATTGCTAAAAGACTATTGATTTCTTGAGGAGAAAAATTAGATAAAACATAATCTGCCACCGTTCCATACAATGGCCTACCTACGCCAAAACGAATACGGTGATAGTCTTGCCCTATATGCTTATCAATGCTTCGTAAACCGTTATGCCCTCTCGCACCTCCCCCCAGCCTGGCTTGCACAGAGCCAAAAGGCAGCTCTATTTCATCGTGCACAACCCATATATCACCTAAAGATAGCTTAAAGAAATCCATACATACACGCACCGACTCTCCAGATAAATTCATAAATGTTTGAGGTTTCAGTAAAACCTCATCTCCTTTTTTTGTGTAAAATCCTTTGAATTTTTCTGACCAAGATGGAAAGTTTTCATGCTCTTGAATATGATCAACAACCATAAAACCCACATTATGACGGTTGAATGCGTATTGAGACCCAGGATTCCCAAGCCCAACGATAAGTTTCATCGTCGATCTCTGCTTTTTCGTGCACGCCACATGATACGAATGGGTATCCCCTGATAATTAAATTTTTCTCGCAATCTATGCATCAAAAACCTTTCAAAATTATGTAAGTGTTGAATTTTTCGGTTTATGAAAATAGAAAATTTAGGTGGTGCAACATTCACCTGTGTCATAAACTTAACCTTAAGCATTCGCCCATTTTCTGTAGGCATTGTATGATGGTCAACAATATCACGAAGCCATTCATTCAATTTGCTTGTTGGAATTCTAGTCCTGAATCTTTTGATACAGTCCAATATTACTATTAACAATTCATCAACATTCTGATCCGTTTTTACAGAAATAGGAATGACGGGAATATCAAAAAACTTCTTATTTACTTGGAATGAAATTTCTTCAAGCAACTCTTTTTGATTAGATATCAAATCACATTTATTCACAGCAACACATAAACACCGACCTTCTTCAACAATCTCCCCCATCAATGATAAGTCCTGATGATCCAAGTCATAGGGGTTAACAACTGTAGCATCCATTATAAAAATAACACCTTCTGTATAACGCAGTGCCTCTCTCGAAGAATTCGCACTTAAGTTTTCTAAATGTCCATCCATTTTGTTTTTTTTTCGCAGGCCTGCTGTATCCATAAGAGTAAAATCTTGACCCCTGTAAGATATGGAATAACTAACACTATCTCTTGTCAAACCTGGCATTTCACCAACAAGTTGCCTATCGGCACCTAAATATAAATTAGTTAAAGAAGACTTTCCAACATTTGGCCTACCCATAATGGCTATTTTAGGAAGTGAAGAAAATTCTTCCCCGGTTTTATCAGACACCTCATCTTTTTCTAAACTTTCTAATAATTCTAAGATTTCAAAAAAACCCTCCTGATGTGCAGCTGAAATAGGAATTACAAGATCAAAACCAAGCTCATAAAATACATCACTGTCAGCATCCTTTCGATCACATTTGTTCACTACAACTACAATTGGTCTATTTGTTTTTCGCAATAACTTAGCAATCTCTTGATCTCTTACCGTAACACCCTGACTTCCATCCACAACAAAAAATATGACGTCTGCATTCTTTGCTTCATGTTGAATTTGAAGATTCATATGCGCCGCTAACTCTTTACTGATGATTTCATCATTGTGATAACCGGGTGTATCTACGATATGAAGGTTCAACCCCCTCCACTCCACAACTTCTGATTTTACATCTCGCGTAACACCTGGCGTGTCAAGCGTTATCGCTTTATACTTCGGCGCAAAACAATTGAAAAGGGTGGATTTCCCAACATTCGCTCTGCCTACAAAAACAATTTTTATCATCTGTGATTTTATTCTTTAGAAAAAGTTTTCTGGAAAGATCTTGCTTATTGTAACTTAAATAATCTCAAAGACGTTAATCTTGCAAAAATCCTACGGTTAAAAATTTAAACTGACACAGTTGGACACGATAAGATAGAATTAGTTATTCTCATAAACTTATCATTAAAATATTGTGCAAACAAAAATCATAGTTAAAGGGGCACGGGAACATAATCTGAAAAACTTATCAGTTGAAATTCCTCGTAACAAATTAGTGACCATTACAGGTCCAAGTGGATCGGGAAAATCATCATTAGCTTTTGACACAATCTACGCTGAAGGGCAAAGACGTTATGTTGAAAGTCTTTCC
>DAHXKW010000063.1 GCA_027366195.1 Alphaproteobacteria bacterium
AAATTAGAACATTGGAAAATGAAAAAAAAGATTTAAATCATAAAATTGAAATAATGCAGCTCCAAAAATAACAAATGAAATTCAAATTAGCAAAGCCCAGGCATTAACACAAAATAATTTTGTACAGTAAAACATAAAGATTACCCGTATGATTTTTTTAGCCCTTGGAAGGGGCATTTTTCATAAAAAACTGGCTTGAATGGCGAGCAGAGTTTGAAAAGTTTGGGGCTGACATTGTGAAAAAGTTGTGTAAACGTTCCGGGGGCTAGCAAAAAAAAAATTTACGCTGTGATTGCCTAATAACTTTTTAAAGTTTGATGCTAAGATATGCTAAAAATTGTTTTGAGTTTATTTACACAATTACACCAAGTTCTTCGATTCAAGATTCATCTAGGTAAAAAATACTATTATGGCAATGGGAAGAATGTATAAAAGAAAGTTAGATTATTTCAAGAGTAGTGAATGACACGTAAGAATTGGTACAAAAGTAAGAGAAGTACCACTCTTCAAAGCAATTGCATTGTTAGTAACATTATATAAATGTACGACTTCTAGGCTGGTGGTTGTGCCATTACTTGTGTCTACTTTCTTGCCAATTATTATCAAATTTCCACCATGTTCTTGAAATGAGTCAATAATAAAAAATCTATTAAAAAGAGTTAAATTAGAGAATTGTGGTAACTTACTGATTTGCAATGGTGCATATAATAGAATTATCTGTTGCATGCTTATCGTTATAAGTTTCCAAATACATGCCTTTAAAAGTTATAGCTAATATGTCTTTTGATGATGTTTTCATTATAATGGCACCGCCGATTTCATCTCCTTTTAATGTATGGGTCTAAAACAGATTGAAAATATGTATAATTTTAAAAGACATAGTACTAACCTTTCTCTTATCCATTACTTTAATGAGTGTTGGGTTCTGCTCCTTGGATATTCTTTGCTTTAACTCCCTTGTCAAGCTAAAGCTTTCAGCAGCATGCATTTCAATCTTGTTAGTGCCATTAATGAAGCTTGTGAAAATGTTATTATATGATTCAAAAGGAAAGCATGTAACAGTCCAAAGAGGTCCATGATTTCTAACCAAGTCTACTAAATGAGTCAAATAGTGAAAATTGAGAGTTAAGTGTTCATTACCATAAATATCCTTAAAATTTACCAAAAAAGTTGTTAAATATTCTTCAGCCTCTTTTCATGGACACGTTCTCAATAAAAAATCTATTAAAAAGAGTTAAATTAGAGAATTGTGGCAACTGAAAGCTCATGCATTGGGTCTATTGTTTGAGAACGTGTCCATGAAAAGGTTCTAAGATTGAATAAAGGGGTTTTACCTTTGATTCCATCTATAATATTACTTTCAGAGCTTGATGAAGCAGCAATCAAAGAATCATCTTCATTCCTGTCTATCATTGTCTTAAAAAATCTGGTATCTAATGGAAATACCCACCTCTTTAGAATTGATAAACCTGTATGTAAACAAAAACCACAACCACAACAACCATTCGCATTGTTGAGTTTATACAAACATGCATGTGCTGGAAGATCGCATACCGTGTTAAATAAATATCCAAACCATGTTGATGTTTCTTCTCCACTATTAACAGTTACACCATTCTTTTCTAATTGAGTAAAATCTTGCGTGAAATAATTTAAAAATACATCTTTTTTTGGTTTTTCTTTACCAAACCATACACCAACAAGGAAAACGTTTTCAGGCTTGTATCTTAGCTCTGGAGGTAAATTTAAAATTGTGGCATATATTGGCCAAATTGAGTGGATGGAAGACTTGAATGGGCTAACACCATCCCAATTATTTGAAAAAATAGACCGTTTCCGTTAAACATTGCACTTGCCTCCTTAAAATACGCCCCGTCATAGACATCACGTATATTTTTGTCAGATTTTATAGTCTTGTGATAATTGAAACTTTTGCCAAATTCATCATCTTGTTTCACTCTTTCTTGTACTTGTTCCGACAAAGAATGATAAAGAAAAAATTTATGATCATTCCTATGATCACATTCTTCTTGTGAATTTAACACTTTATCGCATGTATCACAATAGTGCACCTTTTGCATGTTACCATAATTACTAAATTCTTTAAACAGTTTTGCTTTTGTTTTTGGTAACTTGTTGTCCTTTGGTAATAGTAGATAGATAATTGAAAGAAATTTATCAACTTTTTTGGTAAATTTTAAGGATATTTATGGTAATGAACACTTAACTCTCAATTTTCACTATTTGACTCATTTAGTAGACTTGGTTAGAAATCATGGACCTCTTTGGACTGTTACATGCTTTCCTT
>DAHXKW010000084.1 GCA_027366195.1 Alphaproteobacteria bacterium
GAAAGCCGATTGCTAGACTAAGTCCTTTTGAGGCTGTAGAGCAAAAAAAATCTTCAGATATTATAGAAGAATTTCTTTTCCATCTTTATGCCAATAAAAAACTCCGTGGAAGAATCGTGAGATCTCAGATTTTTTATGGCCAATTTTCACATCAATCTTATAAGCCAAGTCTTGGTGACGGTTTAAGAAACCCTCTAAAGAGCCTTCTGCCGCTATTGCAAACCCTAATATATAAAAAAATATCATCTTCCTACCATGGTATATAACAACTGATATTGTTCTGGTTCATTTTTAACATGCGCTATGATTTCTGTAAGCGGCAAATTTTTCCATAAAACCAACTTTTCTAAAAGTGCGGGTACAGGACTATGTGGTTCAATACCCTTTAAAAAATGAGTTAATTCTTCTAAAGCAGCATAGGCATCATCTCGACTTTTAATGGGAATCGCCGGATTTGATGTTGATGCTACCGAATCATTATGCGCATCTAAAGCTGTGGACTGAATTCCTTTCTCATCTTCAACTACAGGCGATTCTTCCTGTTTGATATTAATTTTCATTTCTTTATTTAATATATAATTTATCTCCTGTAAAATTTTGAGCGTTTCAAAAAAACCGAAACCAACTTCTGGAATTTTTTCATCGCAAAAAACAACGATCTCCTTGACCTTTTTTTCAATAACTGAAAATTCTGCACGTATATTATTAACAAATTCAACCACATTTAAACCCAGTCGATTACGCATAATTTCAAGATTGACACCATATTCTTCGAGCAATTCAGATTCGGAAGCGACATTACGTGCTACAAGATTTTGAACATGCTGTGCCATACGCCACTGTAAAAGTGTTACTTCATAATCTGGGCTTCCACAAAGATTCAACCGCAATAAATGCTCTGACAAATGTCTATCAAACGCTTCCAGCAAAGCACCACGATATTCTGCATCTAGTGGAAAAAAATCACCCCAAAAATCTTGCATGAACTGCAGCAGCAAACCTAAACCTTCTAAAACACCATTAACTTTATAACGCTTAATAAGGCACTCAATATACCAAAATAAAATTTCTAAATCTTTAGTTTTCTGGGTCAACAAATCATAAGATAGCTGTTCAAGCCTATCCCAATTTGGTGTTTTAAGTTCATACCTCCAAATACCATAAGACACATCATGATCATCTTCTCGACGTAATTCTTTCAATTCATCGAATACAGGCTGTATTCTTAAATCTTCACCTGCTTTCGGCACAAGCGGTGTTAAAATAGGTCTAAAATCCATGAGGCAACGAATAACGTCATCTATTACTAGTGTGGCATTTCGGAAAAACTTTTACCATTAAAATAGAATCAGCAAATTTTAAAGTTTCACCCTAGCCCTGACTAATACATCGCCATGCCACCGTTGGGGTGGATGGTTTGACCTGTAACATAGCGCGCCTCTTCAGAAGCTAAGTACACACAAGCCGCCGAGATATCTTCTGGCTTACCCATGACCTTCATAGGAATACGACTTAAAATCACCTCTTTAATTTTGTCATTCAATATATCTGTCATAGGGGTTTCGATAAATCCAGGGGCGATACAATTAACTGTGATCCCTTTTGTGGCATACTCAATAGCTAATGTTTTAGATAAACCCACAATACCAGCCTTGGCCGCCGTATAATTAGCCTGCCCCATGTTGCCTGTAAAACCAACAACTGACGTAATGTTGATAATTCTTCCATATTGACGTTTGCTCATACTTTTTACAGCAGCCTTGCAAAGTCTAAACGTCGCCACCAAATTAATATCGATGACTTCTTCAAAATCCTCATCCTTCATCATCATAACTAGCTTGTCTTTTGTTTTCCCTGCATTGTTTACAAGAATATCGATTGGTCCTAATAAAGCTTCTGCTTTTTCAAGTAATTGATTGGTTTCTGAAGGATCAGATAAATTGCACACCACCATGGCTACAAGCCCAGGTGCATTCAATGATTTGGAAAAATTTTCTAATTTTTCCTGGTTAGTACCACTTATAACAACCTTAGCCCCTTGTTTTAAGAAATCTTTTACAATGGCTGAACCTATACCCCCTGCTGCACCTGTAACTAATGCAACTTTTCCTTCTAATGAAAACATATTCCCCCTCTTGGTCATCCTCGACAAGCGAAGCGCTGATCGAGGATCCATTCGCTAACAATCAAACTCGTATTTTCTCGTTAATATAATGGATCCCCGCTTTCGCGAGGATGACACTTCCAACTACTATCCACTCAACAGCATTGTAGTCGATATCCCAAACATTATGCTACAGTAGCGCATTGGGGATGAATATGACTCATGATGAAACTTAGTGCTGAATTATTAGAAAAATTTGCGAAAGTCCTTGAAAAATACGATCTTGCTGAATTGCGCTATGAAGAAGAAGAGTGTGAACTACATATTGTTAGAAAAATAGAACCAAGTATTGCTTATCAAGCACCCATTACAGCTGGACCTATGCCACAAGTTATCTCCCAAGCTCAACAACCTTCCACACCACAAAAGGAAAAAGAATCAGTCGACGCTAATGTAGAAGAAATTAAAGCACCAATCGTTGGCACTGCTTACCTTGCCCCAGAACCCGGCGCAACACCTTTTATAAAAGTTGGCGATCAAGTTAAAAAAGATCAGATTATTATGATCATCGAAGCCATGAAAGTGATGAATCAGATGAAATCACCTGTTTCTGGAACAATTAAAAAAATATTGGTTTCTAACGGTAAGCCTGTTGAATTTGGCGAAGTTTTGGTACTTATTCAGAAAGACTGATGACAAGAAGTTCAACAGTCGGCATTATTCTTGCAGCAGGCAAAAGTACACGCTTTAAAGGTGATAAACCAAAATTCTTACATCTCCTATTAGGCAGACCTGTTATCGATTATGTCACCCAAGCTATCAAACCATTTGTTAATACAATCATCTATGTATCTTCACCAGAATATCCTGTTCATCCTGAAGCTATCATCCAAAAAGAAGCTCTTGGTACAGGTGATGCTGTAAAAGTCGCCTTGCCTTATGTAAAAGAAGAACGCCTATTAATTGCTTTTGGCGATACACCTCTTGTCTCTCAAACAACGATCAAAAACCTATTGGCACAACAAACAGATATGACCATAGCCGTTTTCAAAACAAAAGATATAACACAACGTTACGGACGTTTTGACCCTGCATCAAAAAAAATAATCCAGTACAAAGACGCTACAGACACCCAAAAAGCCAACCCGCTTTGCCACGCAGGTATTATGGTAGTAAAACGAGAAGTTTTGGCCAATCTTTTGCCACATGTGTCCAATAATAACGAAGCCAAAGAATATTATTTGACAGATGTCGTCAATATGTTTGAAGGGAAAATCGGTGTTGTTGAAGGTAGCGAAGAAGAGTTCATTGGGATAGATACACGCGAGAATTTAAGCCAAGCTTGCGAAATTTTAAACAAATGGTTGATCAAACAACACATGGATAATGGCGTCACATTTGATGATCCCAATACAACACGCCTATCGTATGATACTCAAATTGGCTTAGACACACAGATCAGCCCTCACGTTGTAATGGGGCCAAATGTGTCTATTGGCTCTAAGACTCGAATCCTGCCATTTTGTCATTTGGAAGACTGTACGATAAAAGACAACTGTATCGTAGGGCCCTTTGCACATATTCGAAGCAAATCTATTCTGGATGATGGCGCTGAGATTGGTAATTTTGTTGAAGTTAAAAATACTACAGTTGGCCGTAAGTCAAAAGCCAAACACCACGCCTATCTAGGCGATACGATTATGAGAAGTAACGTCAATATTGGTGCTGGCACAATTACCTGTAATTACAATGGACAAACCAAATCTCAGACAATTATCCATGATGGTGCTTTTATAGGAAGCAATGTGAATTTAATAGCCCCCATTACTGTTGGTGAAAACGCTTACATCGCCGCTGGTAGTACTGTTGGCAGAGATGTTGAACCTAATACATTCGTTATCGAACGCTCTGATGACAAGCGAAAACCCGTATGCACCAAAAAGTAGCTTTATGCATTCTTGATGGCTTTGGGATAGATGATCGGGATCCACTGAACCCTATTCCCAAGTATATGCCCTTTTGGACAGAAATATGGGAAAAAAGTAAAACCAAAACAACCCTAAGTGCCTCAGGAAAAAGCGTTGGCCTGCCTGAAGTCCAGATGGGAAATTCTGAGGTTGGCCATCTGACTATCGGATCTGGCCAAATTATTGAACAAGACCTTGTACGCATTGGGCATGCCTTGGATAATCATTTCCTAACACATCCTTTAATACAACAGCTTATCCAAAAACGTAAACGAACTCATTTGATAGGATTATTTTCCGATGGTGGCGTCCATTCGCACAAAGATCATTATATGAAAATTTTCAGGATGCTAAAAAATGTTGTCCCACTTGCTTGCCACCTTATTACCGACGGCAGAGACACAAAACCAACTATTTTTACAAAACAATATGAAGTGGAACTAGAACCTTATGTAGCAACAGTTATGGGTCGTTATTATGCCATGGACCGCGATAAACGCTGGGATAGGACACAAAAAGCTATCGATGCTATTGTTCATGCCATTGGTTATCCCTTTAAGGACGTACTTTCATATGTAAAGCACCAACACAATACGGATGAATTCATTGAACCGGGGGTGAAAGAGGGCTATCAGGGCTTTGAACCAGGTGACGCTGTAATCATGGTCAATTTTAGAGCCGACCGAATTATTCAATTATTGTCCTGCTTAAAAGATGCTTCTATCATTCTTACTTTATCCGAATTGCCGGTTAAAATTCCTTTAGTACACACCTTATTTCCCAAACCTAACGTTACCAACACATTAAGTGAATCTATTTCCAAAGCCCACCTGACGCAACTTCATATTGCTGAAACTGAAAAATATGCCCACATCACTTATTTTTTTAACGGCGGGCAGGAAGAACCGTGGCCACTTGAGGATCGTATAGTCATCCCCTCAGCAAAAGTAACTATGTATGATAAAGCTCCAGAAATGTCAGCAGCAGGAATTACAGATGCTGCACTAAAAGGTATAGATAAACACTACGATGCCATCATTATTAATTACGCTAATGCCGATATGGTCGGACACACAGGAAACTATGATGCTGTTACCAAAGCATTAGCATTTTTAGATCAACAGTTAAACCAACTATATAGAGCCTGTTTAGCAAGTAACTACGCTTTGGTTATCACATCCGATCATGGAAATGTTGAAAATATGTTTTATCCGGACATGACACCATACACATCTCACACTACAAATCCCGTCCCTTTTCTTGTTTTAAACAACCATATACCCTTAGATCTTTCTCATTGCACTCAACTATCTGACATCTCAAAAATTATCAAAAACATATTAAATATTTAGTGATCATATTTTTTATTTTGACAAGCCATAAAATATGCTTCATATTTTTATCATCAGGGCAAAGATTTAACAATGTTCCTAAATCTCTTTTTTTTAGCACTAGCTGAAAATCAAATTCTAAGCAGCCATCCGTCAGCAGACCTCCCTCACTTAGCTCCTATGTCCCCACAATCAGCAGAAGAAGACTTTAGGCGTGCTCTAGACGCTGTGGACAACCTTAAACGCCTACTGGATGCAAAACTCTCTTCGATTCAGAAAGACATTAATAAAATGCAAAAATCTTTAGGTAGGCCAGTAACTTCTGCGGATAATCAAGAATCATTATTAGAAACATGGAAAAAATTAGCTGTAGACTATTGTCATGAAATTCTCGAACCAGAACTTAGACGCTTACAGAAAACTTTAGAGAAACCAGATATTGAATTACCCCCTCACCCAGAAAACAAAGAAATGGCAATAATAGACCAAGTAGAGAAATACAAAATAAAGTTAGAAAAAATAATTAACGCTTGGTCTCAGGAGAAACATAACCTCCAAAAGGCGGCTGCCTCCCTAAAAAAGAGGATAGAAGAATTAGAAAAAAAACTTGAGCTAAAACCAGATCCTTTAGCAGACCAGGACCTTCAAAATTATATACATGCTCTAAAAGAACGTTTAAGTAGCTTATCAGAACAATATGAAAAACAATTAGAAACTGAACGCTCCCAATTACATGCACAGGTTTTGGGGGATTCCCCAATTTACATCGATCCTATTGACTTATCAGCCGATCATGGAAAAAAAATCAGTCATTTAGAAACCCAAATAGGTGTTTTAAAGTTAATGCTACAGGCACAAAAATTGAAAGAAGAAAATTCCACGTATTGCTGCTAATTTAGAATCCTCCTAAAAATTTCCGCACAATATTCATACAGAAAAAACACGCCACAATAATTAAAATATTTTGTATTTCAATTTAAATAATGCTATAATATTGACATATTTGACCAATATCCCTAAGAGAAAGAAAAATGATTTGTGACTATAGCAATCTATGCTTCATTTCTAACCAAACCAGTTGCGTTAAAATAGCTGAAACACAATCACTGCAAAACACTTTCTCCCTTGCAAATTCCCATTGTATCTATTTGAAAGCTTCTTACAACGACACATAGGAGGATTAAGCCAGATATCTTAGGATATCGTCATGAACCTCATCAATGTGGCGACTCGCGTCAATCAGGTGGTAACGCGCACCCTTATTCCCAAGGCTTTCAAATCCATCATGAAGTTTTTTGTAATAAGCTCGGTCAAAATGATCGTATCGATCTTTTTTTAACCTGACATGAATACGTTCCATAGCTTTATTTATGTCCAAAGTTAGAATAAACACGTGATCCGGTTTAACTGATAAACTTAATAAATCATGAATCGTATCGATAACATGTTGCGGAATATCTGCCAGACACCCCTGATAAATCCTGGTTGAGTCAATATAACGATCACATATCACCCATTCTTGTCGTTCTAAAGCAGGCTTTATAGTGTTATGCCAGTGCTCATTCCTGGCTGCGATCATTAGAAGTAAATCAGTTGCTGGTAAAAAACACTTTTCTAATACCAACTTTCTAATGTCTTCTGCCGAAGGACATCCCCCTGGTTCTCTGGTTAAAATATGTTTAATTCCTTTTTGTGTAAGCCAATCAGAAAGCAGCTTCGCTTGAGTGGATTTTCCTGTACCATCTATGCCTTCAAAAACAATAAACATTACTGTTTTGTCATACTACCCAACTGCATTTTTTCTTGATACATTGCACCAAAATCAATAGGACGGATAAAAATCGGGGGATAGCCGCCCATATTACTGAGATTGGCTATTAAATTTCTAATTTCAAAGAAAAGATAGAAGGGAATTTCTATACACAACGTTGGATCAACATAATCACTGAATTCTTTTACAAACTCTTCTTCAAAAGCGATTAGTGCCACACTAGTAACTTCGGCTACAAAAATTTTTTGCCCCTTATACTGAGCAACTGTACTAATTGTTAAAGATACTTCATAGCCACCAGTTTTTTGATCAGCCTGGGTACTAACATCGGCATTAATAAGAATCTCTGGATCACCATCAATCTGCGTCTGGTTAGCGGAGCTCATGAGTAGATTCTCAAAAGATACGTCTTTAATATACTGGGTTAAAACTGAAAAAGGATTAGCCGATGTAGTAGGCGCTTGAGTCATAACTATGAAAACCAAATACAATATCTTCAGTATAGCGCAATGCAAAACCTCTTAGTACCTTGACAAGCCTCTTTTTTTTCAAAATAATGAAACCAACGTTATCGTATACTTATCACTATGTCTCGCTATTGTCTTGTTACACAACGTGGGGTTATGTCTGGCAATAACGTCAGCCATGCCAACAATAAATCAAAAAGGCGCTTTCTTTTGAACTTACAACAATTCAAATTATATTCAGATGCCTTAAAGCAAGATTTCAATGTACGTCTTTCTACACGCGGTCTACGTACGATCGAATTTCATGGTGGATTGGATGGTTATGTGATCTCCACAAAAAATTCGAAACTCGACCCTTTCTTCAAGCGTATAAAAAAACGCATTGCAGCAAGTAAGTAGCACTACCCCGTCATTATTGTTTTTGAGAAAGTAACGAATCAAGGGTATGCAATGATTCGCCCCCCTATTTCTCCAAACACCGACTCCACTTTCGGTCGTCATATTTTTGGGATTGATGAGGTTGGCTTAGGTCCGTTGGCCGGCCCCCTAGTCGCTGTATGCTGCGCGATTGATTTGCAAAACTCACCAGATATTACCGTTAATGACTCTAAAAAATTATCCGAAAAACAAAGAGAGAAAATATTTAGCAGTATTCTTTTATACAAAAATAAAAAAATTTACTGGGGCTATGGTATCATCACAGCACCAGATTTAGATAGACTGGGCATTCCTAAAGCACTAGAACTGGCTGTACATAAGGCATATAGCCGTTGTCTCACACCATTTATACCAGACCATATTTTGATTGATGGCAACAGAAAATATGACTTTCCATATCCTTCCACCTCTATCATTAAAGGTGATAGCAAACATTACACTATCGCCATGGCATCTATCATTGCAAAAGTATTGCGTGACCGATGGATGATTGTTTTGGATCGTTTATACCCAGAATTCGGATTCGCAAAACACAAGGGATACGGAACAAAACAACATCTGTCTGTTATACAATCAGGTTTATCATCTCCCCACCATCGTTATTCCTACGCCCCATTCCGTTAAACCACGTTATCTGCCGTTTAGCATATTGCCTAGTTTTTAACTGCCCTTGTTCAATCATTTGCTGTTTTGACAAATTGCCTTCCAAAAAAGCCTCTATTTCTTTAAAACCCAAAGCTCTCGCAATAGGTGACTGTGCATGTCCCGCATTAACTAAATTTTCGACTTCCTCAATCGCGCCACTAACAACCATAGCTTCAAAACGTTTATTGATGCGATCTGCTAAAAGATTTCGATCTACACTGACAACCTTTATTTCAAAATTATAAGCTAATTTATCCCGGGGTAATTTTTGCCAATCAAATAACGAACGACTAGTTGCTAGATAGACAGCTACAGCCCTCTGAGTACGCTGCCTATCCTTCAAACGTAGAGAAATTTCAGGGTCTATTTCTTTCGCACAATTATATAATTCTTCATCCGAATAGCTTTTAACCGTTGTCAGAACATCATCGGGTACAGAAGGAATGGGGCTTATACCATTCACCAAAACATCTAAATAAAAACCGGTTCCTCCGACTACCACCGGCGTTTGCCCCTTAAAATAAGCATCTTCAATACAACTAGCCACACGCTTGCGCCAGGACACAACATCATCCTGGTAGTTTGGGGGGGAAATTCCATATAAATGATGATTTGACAAATTAGGATCAGGACGGGCTGTTAATATTTGTAAATCCGCATACCCTTGCATGCTGTCACCATTAATAATGTAAGCATTAGGGATTGAAAGAACATAATCAGACTTTCCGCTAGCTGTAGGTCCACAAACAATTATACATGTCATGCAGATCGGCAAAAATGACGTTTATATATACTATCTAAGCTCAATCGCCGTGATTTGTAATGCGATTGATATCGTTCTACATATTCAGCAAAAACTTTACTTTCTCTGGGTAGAGAAGTTACATAAACATACCCAATCCCGTGATCATGTATACCTAACCTATGGGCCGCTGCTTTAGATAAATCAATAATTCTTATATGCGGATCAACAAATGGACCTCGGTCAACAACCAAAACTTTAATGCTTCTTCCATTTTTTATATTAGTCACGCGCACAATACAGGGTATCGGCAAAGTTCTGTGCGCTGCACAAACAAAGTGTTGGTTAAATCGATAACCACAGGCATTTTTCTTACCATGAAACCCAGGACCATACCACGAAGCATATCCTACTGCCTGATATTCATAGTGCTTTTGAGGACAATACCATCGCCCTCTAATCTTATAAGGTTTTGTCTTTGTAAGCGGGTGAGCAATTGTTTTAACAGAACAACTAACAAGCAATCCCAAAGTTAAGCAAGAAACGGCAAGATGTCTTAAATAATGCACAGATGATCTTCGTTTTTCTTTTAATCTAATAAAAAATAACCCCTACGACAAGTAGAATAAAAATACAGTAGAAAAATTTTTTAGGGGAAACTCCTACATTTTTTGGGAATAGGGTTATTTTTTAACTATATGTTAATTGGGTTTTTCTATATTAAAGATGTAAGATGGCCGCACCTGGTGGGCAAGCGTTGCACGACACTTGGGCGATAGACCGGATTAAGTTTTAGGACTTGATCTTTAAAGCCATCGGGCCTTAGGTTTGAAAATTGCTTACGTATACTAAGTGATTGTAGAACTTATGATTTGGTTTGAAAACCTGTCACAACCTGTTTTGTAGCTATTTTTCATAGCGAACAATGGGATGAGGGGTCTATTGCTTCGTGGAGGAGGAGGAGGAGGCGGAGGCACGTGCTCTGGCTCGGGTTTACGGAAGCCCGAGCCGCAGGCGAGATACTAGACAAATATCCAAATTTTAGAATTAAGAAGCGACCTTCTTAGAACCTGTTTTCATGAATTTTAAACTTCAGCGCCACAATTATTTTTTCGTAGAAACAAACGAAAATCGCTGGATTATACCGATGTATTATCCCGATTTTCACGCAGTTTATACGGAAAAAGATTGTGGTCCTTCGGATGATTGTCAAATCTTCGTCATGCTGCGTCGCTGGACTTGCCAATATATCAATACGGGCTGCATCCAGCTTCTGGCATGATCGAATTTTGACAATCACGATGAAATTTAAAATTCATGAAAACAGGTTCTTAGAAATGAGTAGGGATTTCTGTTACCCGGCACCCCTGAGCCGTGTGGGATTGCGTTAAGCAGCAAGTCTTGCGACTTTGCGGCTACGACGAGCAAGTCTACCATTGATAGGCTTGCGACCACGTGCATTGCGTTTAGCAGTTGCATTTATCGTTTTAGCCCGATAACGGTGGTACAATACCGAGCAAACAGTGTATCCTTTCGCGTACGTCGATCCTATTTCATTCCCATATGGTGGAAATGCCGGGTACCGCCCCCGGGTCCGTCCCACGTATCTACACACCTTTATTGCCATAGTCATCACTGACACTTTTATTATAAAACTTTAGGTGTGTCTAGCAATAGGGCTAGCATGTGCGTCTTACAAAACAGACGGGTTGGTTGCATTGGTATAGGTCTTCAGGACGTTTTCCTGGTATTGTATAGCCAAGGGAATAGAAGAAAACGATGATTTGTTTTCTTAAGTTAACAACCTGACCGTCTGTTAGTGTAGCACAGGTCTGGAAGGCCGCTAAATCGCAGTTGATTTGATCTTTTAACAGGAAGTTGAGGACTTGCCCATTTAAGGCGCTGATCATATCCTGGCAGACACTACCTTTCGTATAACGGATACTAATGCAGCTTGGTAAAATTATACAACGAGGTTTTTGGCAGCTATTATCTTCTTCAAATTCTAGACGTTTGGTAGAAATGTTATATAGCAGTTCATAACAGTTCCAATTTTGCCCAGAATCTAGATTAGGAATCAGCGCTAAGAATTTTTGTAGGTATTCAAATAACCAAGCATCTCTTACGACATAACCTAAGAATATTTTAGCGTGCTTTGGAAAATCAGGATGTCTAAAGAAGTCAAATTCTAAAGTTGTTGTTGCATTTACGTTTACTTGAGTATTAAGTTGAGGTGTTTGGTTTTCTTGTTCATTTTTTCGATTGCTAGAAACTTGCCATATAAACAAGCCCCCAAGAACGACGCAACCTGCCGTTGTTAAAGCGCCAAACCAGTTTTCAATATTTGGTAAATAACAGTAAAGCTTTGAAGGTAGAACGAATTTATTATTAATAGAGATCGGTGTAATATCTTGGATTTTTTCTAATGTTTTAGAGGTAGGAGAAGTATGTAAAATTTCTTCTGCTGCAAATATATCTTGGGTAAGAAGTTGCTTTATATTATCTGAGTTATATGCTGTAGCTGTTGTATGGATCCCTGTTCCCGCAAGTACAATCTGTCTTAAACGATTGTGGTTAATGGCATCTTTAACAGCACAGGGTAGCATTTGAATCATAGTCGAATTTTCAAGGTTTAAAGCGGTCAGGGGTCTATAGTTTAATGTATCGGGAAGGTCTTCTATAGATGTGTTTTTTAAAAATAATTTAAGTGGCAGCTGTGTAACGTTGTTGGGTAATTCCGGAAGTTTTTCTAAGCCTGAAACGTTTTCAAAACAAACTTCGTGTCGGATACTCCATACTGTCTCTGGCACTTCATTTAAAACAGCATTTCTTACACATAGACGATCTAGATTATATTCTAGGGGAATCATGTCGAAGGATAGAGGTTGTGCTTTTGCGTTATATATCCAATTTAAAGATAGGTCTACGTGATAACCGGCAGCAATTAAAGAGAATAAAGCCCGCATTAATTGAGGATCTGGATCTGGAACGGGCATATCTGTTTCAATGATGTCTTCAAGCGATAGGTCGATTGAATGATATTGTTGGTTCAGTTTTCCAATGCTTGAACGCATATTTTTTATAGCATCTAAAATTACTGGGAAACGGTAGCTGTCCTTTTCTAATGTTTGAACAAGCTGATAGAAAGGAAGTTGTGATAATTCTTGTAGGTATCGTATACCCCCCTTATAACGTATGAAGCGTTTGAAATTTTTACCAAGACGGCCTTCAAATTTTCCATTTAAGCTATCTATAAAGATTGTTATGAATTCGATAAGTGTTTCTGGTACTTGGAAACTGTAGCTATCATTTTGTTCGAAAATTTGTACCCAGATACTATCCCAGTCGTAAATACATAGATCGATTTGTTGGCGTCCGCTTTTCTGGATCAGATTGTATACATCAAAAATTGTATCTCCCGCATCAAAATCAATATCCGGTTCTGGAAATGCTATAGGAATACTATTGACGAATTCTAAATGTTTATAGATACCAAAAGCGACTAATAAACTACCTGTTATATAAGATGCCCAAAATAGAGGTGTATCTGTAATGGTTTTACGGTCTTTACTGAAGAATAAATTTTCAACAACCATGAATAGCAAACCAAGAGGGACAGTGACACCCATGACGAGAAGCAGAATAAAGAATAGTTGAGGCGTTGGTTTGCAGATAAGATGTGGAAGGTCTTGGTTGGCGATAACGCTTGATCGGTGATCGAATAATTCGTGTGGTTGTTGAGGGTCGTAAGTCCCAAATAATTGACGAACTTGTTCATTGAATACAAAATTACGTTGATAGTTTGTCCATACACTTGTACCCGTTAAATTTAACGTTTGAACTATTCCATTTTTAATTTGCGTTGCAAGGGTGGATGGTATTTTTTTGATATTCTTTGATCCTGTTAGGTCAAGACAGGCTATTTGTCTTCGCGTAATCGATCTTGGTAGTATGGCGACAGATGAGTTGATAATATTCAAGCTAAGTGGAGTTTCTGGTAAACCAGAAACTGGCAGATCGGGTAAAAGCTCAAGTCCGTGTACATTATTTAAAACGATTTTATCTGTGGTGTTCCAAAAACCTTGGGGTAAACTGCGTATGCCAATAGCGTGAAAAGTTATTGTGCGTGTTGCTTGTGGTAGCGCAAATTCTGACAAATCAAAGGCTTCAGATGTATTGGTAGAGAACGATAAATCGATGGGTTTCTTGGCTAAAGATAAGGCGGCAAAGATAACTGATAGTTCTTCTTTGGCAGTATTCTCATCCAAAATTATATCAATAGATTCAGTGATACCTTGTCCAATTTCATCTAAAGTGGTTCTGATGATGCCTTCGCTTTGTGTATCCAGAAAGTCTAGGACAGCATGTAAGGGAGCTTGACTCAGCTTTGTATGGTAGTTGTTTTGAATTGTTTGCAGTTCTACTATTGCCGGGTCGGAACTGTGCCGGTTGATTTGTGTTAGAAGCTTTACCATAGAGTAAAAACTATAGCGAAGGCCTTGATCAGGTATAACATTAATAAGTAGGTCAGGTTTCCTTTCTAAGGTAATAAGTGCAGTATAAACACTGTCATAAGGCGTAGAAATGGGGACATATCGTTTACTGCGTTCATAGCCGACGAGGGCACTTAATGAAGTTAACCCCCCGATCAAGAAGCTGCTAACCCAAACATCTCCTCCATTTATATACAAGCACAATGTTGCTAGAGCTGTGGAGATCCCAGAAGTGGCTGCAACTTTTTTAAGGAGGGGATAAGAGTTGTAGTGGCCGCCAGAAAATGGTTTGGCATATAGTTTTAGATGAGGTAAGGATACGGTGGGTGTTATAGCAGGTGCACAGCAATTACTGCATAAAGAATAATCTGGATTGTTGAGATATAGTAATGGCGTTGAGAACGAGGTATGGCAATAGTGACAAATGTTTGATTGATTTTGAGACTTTAACCATGACGAACCACTATTAAAACAACGAATCTTTGATGCCCAAGCTTTCTTTAAGTTGTAATCAACTTGCGCCATTCTATTATTTTTTATATACCCTATACTTTTACATTAATATCTATTTTAAATAAATAAAATATATATTTAATAAAATAATATTATTTTTTATGTATAATTTCATTCATTTTATTTTTGTCAGTAGCGAATAAATAAAAATCAATGTTATAATAAAATTAAAGAACATTTTCAATTAAAACATGTCTTCAGTTCTTAGTTTTTGGTTCTATACTCTTGTGTTTGGGATAATCACGTTATTGCTGGTTGCACTTGTTTTTATTTTCTTTGCCCCCAATGATTTTTTTCAACTAACAAGCCAATCTGGGCAGGTAATTGATCTAAGCGGAATTGATGCTTTTGATCCAACTAGTAATGCCACAATTGCGGCCACAGCGGATTTAGCTGTAATTAAAGTTGGTCAAAATGTTTATAGCATAGCGAATGATACTGTTACAACGTTGCCTAATGCTTTTGTTGCACCCTTGCCATCTGGCGGCAGTAGTGCAGCAACAGATATTGCAAATTCTATAGTTTCTGGAACCTTAGTCTTTTGGCTTTTGATGTTGGGCATTGCAATTTTAGCACTTGTCCTAGCCTATATGGCTATTATTTACCCTGAAAAATTATTTTCTAATGAGATAGCGTCTTTAGTTGCAGCTTTGCCTAAGAAAAAAACATCATGTAGTAGTCATGGTTGTAGTGCCAGTAGTATGAGTTCAGGTTATAGTGGCGCCTGTCCTTTTTCTAAAGCGCCTACTAAGAATTCAACGGTTCCGTCGCAGGATGATATGGATCAAGCCGCACAACTTTTAGCCAGCAATCCTTCAATAGCAGCTACAGGGATTAGCAAGGAGCAACTGTCTGCAGCTTTAGCAGCCGCACAACAACAATCGAGTTCTGCGAGTTAAGTTTAATGTTGTATGAGAATAAAAACTTGATGTTATTTTAAATAGAATTTTAATTTATTAATGTGTAAGCTAAAAGCAGTTTAATTTTTGCGAGACTATATTAATGGTAGTTCAGCCTATTCCCGAAGGATACCACAGCATTACTCCTTGTTTATCTTTTGTTGATTCTGCCCAAGCAATTGCTTTTTACGAAAAAGCATTTGGCGCAGTAGAGAAATTCAGATTTGCTATGCCTAACGGCAAGATTAGTTATGCTGAAATGATCATAGGAGATTCATCTGTTATGCTTGGTGACGAGAATCCCGAGATGGGAAATAAAAGTCCTAAAACGCTCGGTGGTTCACCTATGGCTCTATATCTATATATCAAGGATATTGATCAAGTTGTTGCTCAAGCTGTTAAAGAAGGTGCTGTTTTGAGGCAGCCTATAGAAAATAAATTTTATGGTGATAGAGTTGGGGTTGTGGAGGATCCTTTTGGATACAGTTGGTATTTGGCGACTCATGTGGAGGATGTTTCACCAGAAGAGATGGGGAAGCGTGCGCAAAAATTTTATAAGGGATAGATGGTTGACGAGTGATTAATAAATTGACTTAAATAAGATTAGTTTGCTAGACAATTGTATTTAATGCAGTTTAGGTCATTTACGTTTTTATTTTGTTTGACGTGTGTTGCCTGTTCTATTTTACCAACCCCTAGTGGCAGGGTGTCTAAATATATCTTGGTAAAACCAAATTTGGTAGCTTATGTTGGTAAAGCGAGATCTTTAGATCTCCTTGTTTTGCAGCCTTCTTTGTCTACGGTATTGCAAGAGAATAATCGTATTTTATACTATCCAACATCTCAGAAAATTGAGTATTTAGCCGGAGGTGAGTGGGTGCAAAAAGTAGATTTGATAATTTGGGAATGTTTGATTGATTCGTTCAAATCCGCACATGTTTTCAGAACAGTAACTTCTGATCCGACAAAAATTTCAGATTCTCCTGCGATATTACGTACATATGTGGCGTTTTTAGGTGTCGTAAATAAAGAGGACGGTAAGTATGTTCAAGTTGTTTATGAATTTGTTTTAGAAGGTAAAGACAATAAAGTTTTGTGGCAGAAAACTATTGAAGAATCATCAAAATTAGAACAGTTCGAATTGGATGGCGTTGTAGCGGATTTAAATAAGCTGCACCAAAATGCTTTGAAGGAATTGATCACAAGTTCTGTTCTGCAAATTCCCAATTTACCAGCTTCTCCAAAAACAACTTAAGATAATCTGGCCTGCGATTTTGATAATCTAAATAATAAGCATGCTCCCAAACGTCACATGTTATCAAAGGTGCCAAGCCATGTGCTATGGGTGTATCGGCATTAGCTGTTTTTAAAATCTCAAGCCCCTTAGTTTCTGATTTGATTAACCAGACCCAACCACTTCCAAATTGTCCAACACCGTTAGCAACAAATTCTTCAGCGAATTTTTCATAAGAACCAAAGCATTCTTTTATCAATTGCATTATTTTTTCTGGAGGTTGTTTGTATTTGTCAGTCATCGAATCCCAATAAAACGAATGATTATAAACCTGGGCAGCATTATTAAAGATAGGTATGTCTTTTCCGCATGTTTGACGGATAACATCTTCCAATGCCACATTATTATATTTTCCTGCACTAAGTTCATTTAGCTTATTAAGATAACCAACGTGGTGCTTATTATAATGGAAATCTAGGGTGCGGCCAGAGATAGTGGGTTCAAGGGCATTGGGCTTATATGGTAAGGGCTTTAGAGTGAACATAAAATTTGCAACTTAAATTATCCTATCCAATAATGAAACAATTTATGCTAAATAATCAATTCGTTATGCAGTTTCGTTAAAATATGGCACAATATACAAGGTTTTCTCTGCACTTTTCCATAAAAGTGCTTTTGTAATAACAAAATCCATAGGGAACGAAATGAAGCAAAAAAAATTAAATAATTATGAGTTGGTGTGTATTTTTACGCAGGATACAACAGAACAAATTGTTAGATCGACTGTATCGGAATACACGCAGAAGATTAAAGAAGTAGGTGGTGATGTTACAAAGACCGAGTTTTGCGGCATGCGTACATTTGCCTATCCTATTAATAAAAAAAAGAAAGGATACTATATTCTTTTGAACTTAAGACTCCCAACCGAATTTGTTAAAAAGTTTGATATATTCTTAAAAAACGATCCAAAAGTTGTACGTTTTCTTATGTTGCGTGTTGAAGAGCTTGATCCGAAACCATCAGAGCTACTGCAACAACGTCATAACCTAGATAGTGCGTATAAAGCACAGATTCGCTCTGGAAAGATTTACCAACAACAACCTGAAATAGCATAAGGAGAATATATGTCAGAAGAAACCTCAGTATCACAAGAACAATCGGTTGGATCAAATCCAAGGATGCCTACACGTTCACGTCGTACTTTTTTCAAAAAGCGCCGTTCATGTCCATTTTCTGGTCCGAATGCATTAAAAGTAGATTATAAAAATGTGCAGCTTTTGCAGAAATTTTTATCAGATTCAGGAAAAATTTTGCCAAGTCGTATTACAGCCGTTTCTACAAAACATCAGCGTCATCTATCACGCGCTGTGAAGCATGCACGTTATCTAGCACTTATTCCTTATATTGCTGACTAAGAAATATGGCCCGTCGTATTTTATGGCAGATGGTTTTTATCCTGTTTGGGATTTATTGTATATATCATTTGTTTAACGGCAGAAATGGGTTGTTGGTTTATTGGCAGGTAAAAAGACAATTAGTTGAAAACCAAAAGATGCTGCACGAATTGGATTTGGAAAAACAGCGTTTAGAAAGGTTAACCAAACTGCTTAGTAACAAGCATATTTGCAAGGACCTACTTGAAGAACAGGTTCGTAAAATGATCCATTATTCATACCCGGGGGATATTCTAATTGTTTATGCGTCCTGATTACCAGTAAATTGGGGTTACGGATCCACTAATAATACAACCATTGTCATCACAAACGAAATCAAAAGCTTGGTTAGGATATGGTTCGTCAATTAAAGTAAAGTGCCACCACTCCGTTGTCATTTCTTTGAAACCATTTTCTTTCATGGTTGTTCTAAGAAGTCTTCGGTTGTTTTGCTGTAACTCTGTAATGTCAGGAAAATCTATATTAGATTCTTCACCAAGAAAATCTACTGGAGTTCCCATATCTAACTCTTGATTCACTTTAAGGTCAATTATGGTTAAATCCACAGTGCTCCCGCTGCTGTGACGGCTGTATTTCTTGGCGATATAGCCCATTTGAAAAAGATCTTCTTTTTTGTATTTGGGATAATAGAGTTTTTTCATTTCAAGGTTATCCGGAAGATCTTTCCAGATTGTATTAAAAAAAGACACAGATCGATGTGGCCTATAGGTGTCTTTGACCAATAAAGAGAATCCTTGTATATTCAGCTGCGCTTGAACATTGCGAAGTGCTTGGGCCATTCGTTTTGTGGCAATAGCATGTTTAGAAATATAACCATCTACGATAGCGCCAGTAAAATTATTGGGCGAGGTATACATTAAGTCTTGCGGGATATCTTGACCTATAAAAACAAAATCGATATCTCGAATGTGTGACACTATACTTTGGTTAATGCTTTATGACACTGAGCTTTTATACCATTGAAAGCTGCCAAAAGCTTTCCTGAAAGAGCATTATTATCTAGAATGGAGAACTTGCGTGGATTGACACGTTGACCGTTTTTAATAACTTCATAATGTAGGTGAGGGGCTGTTGATCGTCCCGTTGAACCAACGGTCCCAACCACAGTTGTCGCGTCTATTGTTTGTCCTAACTTTACCTTTATATGATGCAAATGGGCATAACGTGTCCGCATTGTACCTGTATGCCTAACCTCAACAATTTTACCGTAACCACCATTGTGACCACAATATACAACTGTTCCAGAGGCAGCAGAATATACAGGCGTACCACGTGGTGCGCTTAAATCAAGACCGCTATGGAAACGACGTTCATGGGTGAAAGGATCTTTTCGATAACCAAATCCATCTCTAAATGAAAAACGTGAGCGGATTGGATTTTTTAGTGTATCGTGAACAAGCTGTTTTCCATCAGCTGTATAATATCCCCTTTTTTGCCCTTGGTTGAACGCAAAAACATCCACCTTTGTTTTTCCTCTAAGACCAATATGTTTCAGTTCAGAGCCAAAAAACGGATTGCCGGGTAATTCTATTGTTGAGTATACAAATTGTATTTTTACGCCATTCACAAGCTGTGTTTTCGTGTTGGTTGCCAAAGATAAAGCGCGCATTGCTTCAGTGGTTAAAGCCTTAGGGAGTTTATAGGGGGCAACAGTGTGCTGGAAAGATTTTTTGTAATCAGCAGTAATAGTTTTTAAAACACGTTTTAACTTGGATCGGGTAATAGTTTTATTATTAATGTTAAAAAAGTAAGAATAACCATCTTTTGTATAAAGCATTGCTTTGAGAACTGTTGTTTTGTGGTTCTCTTTTTGTGAGGAAATAATAAGTAAATCTCCCGCGTTTATTTTTAAGCAGCCTTGTTTTTTTAAAATTTTCTCAGACCACAAAAGCCCATTTTGGCGAAAAACACTTTTGGCATTTTTTGTTGTAAGAGGTATATGTTTTTCTTGTTTTGTAATGACAGGTTTAGCTGATTTATCGATATACTGAATAATTTCTTTTTGCTGAATTGTTTTAGGGGGAAAGAAATAATATTCAATTCCAGAAGTTAACCCGACGGTTAAAAGTAAAAGGCGGGGTAATTGTGTACGTTTGATCATGTGAGACAGAAATCAGAAGTACACTCATAGGTTAATAGTGAAAAAAATATTAACAAATGTCAATTTTTTGACATTTTTCCTTACCCCCCTCAGATGCGAGCTGATTTCATTTAATGCAATTACAGCAATAAATATTACATTACCGAGCGCAGCACCTCAGTCAAAATCTTTATACATCATAGAAAACCCAGCTTAATATACGATTGAAAAATTCACTTCATTATTTGAAAAAATCAGACGGTGAAGTCTCTGTATATACCCACCGCGCTAAAGTATCCATACATAAGGCTATAGTTTTTTTATCAAACGGTTCTGAATATGGAACAGAAAGAAGAGAAAAATGAATACCGGAAACATTACAATATCTTTTAATGGAAGCCAGTTGATAAGGTCCTACGGGCTCTGATGAAATAATCAAAACTTCCCCTTGAATGTTTTTTTGCTTCAACTCACTTTCTAATTTTCTACCATTATCCGCAGTTGTCGCACGTTTTGCCGCAGGTTGTTTTTTTGAATTTATCACTTGTATTTCAATATCTCTTTGCTGTTCAGCAAGATATCGGCCAGCACTTTCCTCTGTTGTGCAATCTGCAGGTGCCCCCTGATCTAATGGGATATTTTTATCTTGTCTTGATTTTTCAAGTGCTCTATCACCTGTTAGCAGAATAACTAGAGGTTTTGATTTTAATGTGCGCGCATAATCACAGATCAAGCTAACACGCTTTTTCATAGAAGGAAAGCTTGCACCTAGAATAACAACAACTTTCGGATTCTTAGGACCATATTTCGACGATCCAAACATACCAAGTGTTGTCAAAACCTGGTTAAATTCTTTAATTCGCTGCACAGAAAGTGATTCTGGCATATCAAGCACATTTCGTTCAGCACCCTTACGACGCAACCATTTTTTTTGAAAATATTCAGCTGTATCTTTTTTCTTACAAATCTGTTTATCGGCTGGACGGATCTTTTTTGCAAGAACAATAACTTGTTTTAGTTCAGGCGATGGATAATCACCATCGAATAAACCTGTAAAGCTTTGTAAGAAAAAACCAAAAACAAGAAAAAACACTTAAACCTCCCATGAAAGAGGATGATGGTATCAAAAAAAACTATCTTAATTCTTCAATACGGGCAGATTTTCCTTTGCGATCTCTTAAATAATATAACTTGGCACGACGAACCTTACCACGCCTGTCTAAACGAATAGAAATATTGGGCGAATAAAGCAAAAAGGATCGTTCAATACCCTCACCGGCTGTTACCTTGCGTACACGGAAAGTAGATCCCAACCCTGCGTTACGTCTTGCGATAACAACGCCCTGAAAGTCCTGTGTTCGACTGTTAGCACCTTCAACAACCTTCACAGATACGGTAACCGTATCCCCTGCTTTAAAAACAGGTATGGTTTTTGATGCGGTCAATGTCTCAATCTGAGATGCTTCGTATTTCTTTAATAAACTCATTGCTTCCTCAAATAACGTGCCCACAAATCTGGTCGACGTGATTTCGTCAGCTGAACTGACTGTTCATGTCGCCATCTTTCTATATCTTTATGATGCCCTGAAAAAAGCACCTGTGGAACGTGCAAATTATGAAACTCCCTTGGTACAGTATATTGTGGATATTCCAGCAATTCAACTTCAAAAGATTCGGTTTTCAAAGTTTCTTGGTTTTTCAAAGTCATTTTGCGTACAAGGGTATCGATAAAAACAAGAGCAGCCAACTCTCCGCCAGACAAAATATAATCACCGATTGAAATCTCTTCCATCTGCCAATGATCGATAACGCGCTGATCCACACCCTCATAACGCCCACATAACAGCACGAATTCAAAATCCATGTCATCTTGACGTAGAGGAGGATCCGTAAAGCTATGACCATCAAGAATCTGATTTATTTTTACCTGGGTCAAAGGTATACCCCTTGGGGAAAAATAAATAAATTTAGGATTTTTGTGATTTTTGGCAGCACGTATCAAGGCAGCGTCAATTACATCTGGGCGCATAATCAGTCCATTCCCACCACCAAAAGGGGTATCATCGACTTTCTGGTGTTTTAAGGTGGAGAAATCACGGATGTCCACAACGTAGAGGTTCCAATCTTTTTTAGCCAGCCCCTTCCCCGCCAAAGAATTCCCCAGAGGGCCAGGAAACATTTCAGGAAAAAGGGTAAGAACAGAGATGTTAAGCATATGTGATCCGAAGTGATTCCCCGGGCGTTACTGGTTCTTGTCCGAAGGACTTAGAACCAGTTATGAACCGGAGTCCAGCAAGGTTAAACTGATCCTCGGATAGGCTGAATCTATAGCTCGCGATGCGCACACAGCCTGTAACTTCCGGAGAACCAGATCTGGAATCCATCACTTTTGCACGAACGAGAAATGTAAGCTTATAAAGCATCCCAGGCGACTTCAATTTCTTGATCGTTCTTTCTATCTTCAATCACCTTTACCCAGTGCGCGTCTTCCAAAGCATTTATAATCCGAACATATAAATCTTTAGGAATACAGTATCCAATTGGTTCATCGCGATCAAAAATAGCAACAGGTTCATCATGCTTCCAAATAGCCCTGGGATCATTTTGCAATTCAGCAATAGTTGCAGAATAGTTTGAGAAAATTTCTTTCATAGCCCACCCACAATTTCTAAACCACTTACCATTGTAACACTCTACCCACATTGTTTTATAGAAGTGACTGGCGATCAAGCCATTGGAGAAGGTAATTTAACTCTTTACGCCTAAAAAACAAGGATGTTGTTTCATTATTTTCCCAGAACACAATTGTATTGTGGGCAAGCATAATCCAAAACACAATGATGTTTTAGGTTTTAAAAACTTCCAAATCTTAACTCAATGTTAACCAAGGAGGACTACTTAACAGATATAAATTAACCTTTATTAGGGAAATATTATGATCACACTGTTATTGTCTTGTGTTTATCCTTTACACACCAAAGCGGGATATTGGCGACATAAAATCACAAAACACTTTACTGGACACACAGAAGAATATAAAAAAGCTAAGCAACAAATTCGAGAGCTTGAAAAAAAATACATAAAAGAAATACGAGAAAAAAGTGAAGAACTTAATAAGGTGGTACGTCATGACAAAAGTAAATTAGACAGAGCCCTTCAGGAACTTGACAATTTCGAAAGTGAAATAAAAGAAAAATTTGAGGGGGAAGTAAATGATCTAAAAACAGATCTGCGAAGCCAAGGGAATAACTTTGAAGCAAAAGATTTAGAAAATAATGTAAAAGAAATTGTGGAAAGACTAGACAGAAGACTAAAACAAGCCGAAGAAACTTTACAAAAAGGTGGAAAATATACTGGAAGGTTTGCACGAAAGAAAGAAGAACTACATCCTTTTGGTCATGAATCTAATACACGACCTATGGATGAAGCTCACACCCCTCTAGAAAATGTGACTTCTGCCGTCAACCATCATTCTAGGGAAGAAGATGGGCACCACCCTCGTGAAGAAAACACACAGGCTGAAGAAAAGCCTCAAAATAAATCTATGGAAGCAATACAAACAGAATTTACTCGAGCTTTAAATGAACGCAAAGGAAAAGAGGTAGAGGTATATAAAGAATTCAGAGAAAGATACAAAGAGTACATCTTCAAGAGAGGAAATGTCACAAAAAAATAGCTAACCACATATTTTAAAAGGAGTGTATTATGATTTTAACATTTTTATCATCTGTTTGTTTTGCTGAAGAATCAGATATAAGCGCTTTATTAGCCAGGATTCAGAACATGGTTCAAAAAATGGAGCAAGAAAGTAAAGAGGCTGAAGAACAAAAACGACACATACAAGAGGAGATAAGCCGTTTAGCAAAAGAAGCAGCAACGAACCAAACGTCTATTAAAGGAAAAGAAGAGACCATAAGAGATTTGAAGGGTAAGATTAAACCTATAAGAGATGGACTTGAACGCTCAAAGGGAGATACTAGAAAAACTGAAGAACAACTCACAGAACTCTACAAAGCCTTAAATAAGGCAGGTAAAGAACTACATGCGATGCAGCTAGAACAACATAAAAACAAAAAAGCAACAGAAGAACAGCGCCGATTAGAGAAAGCACAAGAAGGGAAGCTCGCTGAACACGCACACAAAAAACATGAAATTAAAAATGCGATACATAGTATCATCTAGGAGAAATAACCCATATTTATGGTGTTTCTTGGACGTGTCAAATGATTTGCATCCTGATTTCCCATAAAATTATACCTAGGTTTTGGTGGGGAGCTCGATGTTCAAGGCACTCAAGATGTTCCGCTGTGATTTTGTGAGTTCTGT
>DAHXKW010000091.1 GCA_027366195.1 Alphaproteobacteria bacterium
TTTATGGAAAACATTCGTGCTAAAGCTATCGGAGAACAAATCCATAGACAATCAAACGCCAGTGAAACTTTGGCCAAATTTATCTTTGATGAATTAATTGCACAGTTACAAAGCGAAGATACTGAACTTGTATTACCTGGAAAAAAACCCGATGTTATTTTGATGGCGGGATTACAAGGATCTGGAAAAACCACCACAACAGCAAAATTGGCCGCTTTACTGAAAAAAGATAACAAAAAAGTTCTAATGGCCTCCACAGATATCTATAGACCTGCCGCTAAAGAGCAACTAGACCAATTAGGCAAAACTAATGAAATAGATGTACTTTCTATCATTCCCGGGGAATCTGTTCTGCAGACCTGTAAACGCGCCCTTGAAGCTGGGAAAAAATATGATGTTGTGATTATTGATACAGCGGGAAGGACACACATCGAAAATTCCATGATGGAAGAAATTAAAGCCGTCCAAAAAGCCACAAAGCCCGCTGAAACTCTTTTGGTTGTTGATGCACTGACTGGTCAGGACGCTGTCAATATTGCCCAATCATTTAAGGATACGCTGAAATTAAGTGGAATAATTTTAACACGTGTTGATGGCGATGGTCGCGGTGGCGCCGCCTTGTCCATGAAAATAACAACTGAATGTCCCATAAAATTTATGGGCGTTGGTGAAAAAATAGATCAGTTTGAGAAATTCGATCCAGAACGCATTGCCTATCGCATCTTGGATATGGGCGATTTTATGGGCCTTGTAGAACGTGCACAGGTTGTTTCCGACCAAGAAGCCGAAGATATGGAAAAACGGCTTGAAAAAGGATTGTTCGATCTTAATGACATGGCAATGTACTTAACAAGTATGAATAAAATGGGGGGATTGTCCGCATTGGTAAAAATGCTCCCTGGCGTTGGTCGATTGGGTGATTTGTCATCACATGGTATTGAAGACAAACTGCTCAAACATCAGCTTGCCATTATCTCATCCATGACACCCAAAGAACGTCGTAACTATCACTTGCTTACAGGTGGACGAAAAAAACGCATTGCCGCAGGTGCAGGTGTTGATACCAGTGAAGTCAGTAAACTTATACGCCAATATGAACAGGTAAAATCAATGATGGAAAATATTGGACTTCTTGGCGGAAAAATGGATACTGGAATACTTGATAACTTAAAAAGCTTTTTCTAGCCTTGCTTTTCATTCGTGAAACTTTTATAAGAAGATATACATACGGATAATAGATTCTTGTGATTCTTTTTTACACAAAATCTAATGGCATGTGTGCAAAAGTAGAACCAGTTGATATCGAGCATGGTGATAGCTGGAACTTTTGGGCATACAGCATCAAAGTATGCAATAGCAATAATCACCCTGTGCGCCTTGTCCAAAGAGAATTTTTACAATGTGACGATCAGGGAAGAGTTCTTGAAAGCAAAAGATTTGCGTGCGGCGGATCTCTTGGCCAGGATGAATGGCAAGAGTTTATGGAAGCCCCTATGTGCCAAGAAGAAACTGTCATATCTATTTTCACGCTTTACTGGGAAGATGAGGATGAAAAAATACAGAATCTAGATGTCGTGATCCCCCGCTTTGGATTTGAGGATACAACAATTTCTTCAATTTTGCATTAAATTTGAAGCATTTTTTCAATTGTTTTTTTTATCACAACTTGTTATATTATGTTCGTCTTTTCGAAAACCATATGTATAAGGAGTTTCATTTTATGAGTCGATACGTAGAGTCCTTGGCCTTAGCTGATCGTGTTTACCGTTTGTTTATGGAAAGTGTCAAGTTTGAGCTAAAGCGTTTAAGCGCTAATGACATAAACAATGTACAAGCTATTATCTTGTACAATATTGGAGAAGAACGCATGACCATTGGCGAACTTGTTCAAAGAAAATATTATTTAGGATCCAATATCACATATAACTTACATAAAATGGTGGATTCAGGATATATCAACATCGCACAAGCAGAGTATGACAAACGTGCATCTTACGTATCTCTTACAGAAAAAGGTGCCGAACTTTATAAAAAATTAGACCTCGTGTTCCAAAAACACCTTGATGCCATTAAGAAAGATGAAATCGAAGACTTTAGTGGTATACTAAAGCAAATGGAACTCAGCATTGCAAAAAATATCTACCATTGAAAAAATCCTTGGTTATTCTTTTCAGGATGAAAAATTATTAAAGCAAGCTCTAATCCATCCTTCAAAAATATCAAAAAATAAAGAATCTTTATTTGAAAGGCTTGAGTTTTTAGGAGACCGTGTTTTAGGCCTTCTTGTTGCCCACATGATCTATGAAAAATTTCCAGACAAAAATGAAGGCAAACTTTCTGAACTTCAAGCTTTTTTGACGAGTCGTAAAACTTGTACAGACGTATGTATTGAAGCTGAGCTTGATAAATTTATCGAGTTTCGCCAAGAAGATTTTAAATCATCGAGCAATCAGTCTATTTATGCCAATGCCATTGAATCCATCTTAGGCGCTATGTTTCTAGACGGAGGCCTTGATCCTTGTAAATATTTTATAACAAAATTTTGGGAACCATATCTGAACAACATACCTGAAACAAACCCCAAGGGAGCACTTCAAGAGCTTACTGCCAAAAAAGGATGGGATAATCCAACTTACATATTAAAGGAACAGTCTGGCCCTCCTCATAATCCTGTCTTTACAGTAGAAGCCATTGTGAAAGATAAAAAAACCGAAGCAACCGGAACATCACGAAAAACAGCAGAACAAAAGGCAGCACAAATGCTTTGTGAAATTTTAACATCATAAAATTACATAACTTTCGGTGACAGAGTCGTTCTAGCCAGATAAAATAGAATAAGGCGGGGTGATCCAAGTGCATATGGTACTATCAGGACTGGCTCTTACCGCGTTATTCATTATGGTCGCTGGAATTATTTTTGCGCGCCTTAAACAACCTCCTATCTTAGGTTATATTTTATGTGGGATACTATTGGGCCCTGCTGGACTTGGCCATCTTAACAACCCAGATTCTTTAAGTTTTTTATCAGACTTAGGGATCGTTTTTCTTATGTTTGTTATTGGTTTTGAACTACGTCTCTCCTATTTTAAAAATATTTGGAAACTCGCCGTAGGTACGACATTAGCACAAATTCTTGTTGGTCTTTTAATAGCATTATTTCTGGGAAATTTATTTAAATGGTCTATTGAATATATTGTTTTACTTGGATTTTGCGTTTCCTTATCTTCAACTTCAGCTGTTATTAAAGTTCTAGAAACCCTTGGTCAAACACAAAGTGATAATGGTCAAAGGGCTATTGCTATTTTAATTGCGCAGGACTTAGCTATCGTTCCTATGCTAATTATTTCACAAAACTTACATACAGGACATTTTGACTTCCTCGTAATTTTAAAATTGCTACTATCGTTTGGACTAATTATCGGCTTAATAACTTTACTTAGCGGTAAAGAAGCCATCTCCCTACCTTTTTCGCGCCTCGTATTCCGTGACAAAGAGTTGATTACGCTTATGGCTTTTGCTTTGTGTATTGCCGCAGCTAGCATAACAAGTATGTTTGGCCTCTCAGAAGCTTTCGGTGCTTTTTTAGTGGGCTTGTTTTTAGGAAACACAGAGCAGCATAAAATTCTTTTGGACACAGTTCGCCCTATACAAACTATATTGGTTATGATCTTTTTCTTCTCGATGGGATTAAAAATTGATCCTAACTTTGTTTGGCAAAAAGCAAGCATGTTTGTCCTATTACTTCTTGCCGTAACAGTTGGAAAATCCTTGATCAACCTGATGATCTTGAAAGTATTAAGGCTCCCTTGGTCTGATGCATTTTTTACTGGAATATTGCTTGCTCAAATCGGTGAATTCAGCTTTCTACTATCCAAAATGGCAAAAGACATGCATATCATTACAAATATTGAAGAAAGACAATTAATTTCACTAACCGTTATGTCCCTATCTTTCACACCTATATGGCTAAAAATTTCAAAAAGAATGAAACTAATAACAAACGTCAATATTGTTGATATCAGAACTTTAATGTCTCTAGCGCTAGGAAACAGATTTGGACGATTTTTATATACTGTCTTTTACTATTCAGGCCCATTTTGGATTGAAAAATGGAAACAACGTTAGAACCCCCATTTCCGAAACTTTACACTTCAACGTAAAATCTAAAAACAGGCCCTAAGCACAAGCGCTAATATTACGCTCAATTGCTTGTTCAGCATAAACCTGATCCCAGCTGCTTGTTGGATGAAACTGAATAGTGGCCAATCCAAGTGGAGGAAAATGAATATTCTCATAATTAGGAACCGACAAACTGTTATAAAAGTCTGTCAAACCAGGATTATGCCCTATAATAAGCACATTGTTTTTTTCATTCGGCACTTCTCTGAGCAAATCCCAAACAACCTGCGTATATTCATCTTTTTTGTCATATAAAAGATCCGTATAAACAATAGTCGGATCCTTAGAAAAATACGGCTGAAGTAAAACATATGTTTGCCTTGTACGCACAGCTGAAGAACAATAAACATGGTCAATTCGTGATAAAGAATTTTTAGTTGTAACAGGAAACTTTTGTGTATGAGTTTGACACCCAAAATCAATGGGCCTATCAAAATCGTTAGAAATTAAATGTATTGGCGTATATGCATGCCGTATAAGATGGAGTGTACGCAAAGCCTTAAGTATCATGCCCACCTAATCTAGACTAGCAAACATAATTTTTAAATGTAAATAAAATTTAATAAATTTTTAATTAATTGCATTACATATTTAAATTAGAACATCCCAAAACTTTTGCCTCATCTATGCGTTCATACCAAATTAGCCGTTATCAATCATTTGCACCCACCCCTGTGAACCGTAATAGAATCAACAAACGCTGGCTTCCAGTTTCCTATAGTACCCTGTGGATGATTTCTATGGGAGGCTGGCTATGTTTTTGGATTTTGTCTAAAACATTCTGATGGGTTGAAAAAAACATTGAAATTTAACTTTTTAAATATCTAAAAATCATTTAAAAATGTATCAATAAACGCACACAAGTAGCTTTGTGCAAAACAAACAAATATCTCGAGACTGCCAAAGGATTTTAGTCAATAGTTTTGAAAAGCGCATTGGTTTTATGGATATCAAGGCATCCACCCGAGAGATAAAAACTTTATTAAAAGAAATGCAGCATATAGTTCAAACTTATCCATTAGATGATGATATTTTAGATGAAATGTCAAATATAGTTGACAGGATTCTAGCTGCTATTAGTATTAATAACATGTATAATAAGTCGAAGACACTACATTAAGCGCAAGTCATGACTAACAGAGAAGAACTATCTGCCAATCTAGACGCCTATATTGGTATGCGTTTAAGACAGCAACGGTTAAAATTAGATCTAACTTTAGCACAGGTGGCCGACTGGCTAGACGTCTCACTTCAGCAAGTGCAAAAATATGAACTGGGCCAAAGCCGCATATCAACCGCTGCTTTATACAAACTATCTCAGTTGTTATGCGTAACCCCTGGTTTTTTTTATCAGGATTTTGAAAAATATCATGCTGATTGCGCACCTAATCCAGAAGGGCGTCTAACAAAATCAGCATTTTCTTGTTTTCATGTATGCGTTGTAGAAGATGACCCTGCTGATGAAATGATGATGCGCGAAATTTTTGAAACGGCCCCCGTCAAAACAAAAATCATGCGTTTCCATGATGGCGAAGTTGTTTTAGATTTCTTACGCAATTTAGGGGCACAAAATGTGTTTCACCGTCCCGATATTATTTTATTAGATCTTAATATCCCTAAACGTGATGGGCACAGTGTTCTAAAAGAAATCAAACGAGATCCACAAGTAAAAGACATCCCGGTAATTATTTTAACAAACAGTGTAAATGCTGCCGATCTGGTCAAAGGATATCAAAACTTTGCAAGTGGTTATTTATGTAAGTCATTTGATTATGAAACTTTTGAACGAAAATTGCATAATTTATTACTTTATTGGAGTGAAACTGTTATGTTATCAAGACATTGTGTGTCAGCTACCTAAATATACTTCTTAGGCATACCCTTCTACTTTATTGGGAATAATTTCATTACTGTGATCTAAGACTCTTTCTTGGTGTGGATCCAAAAGAATATACCCCCTACCCCACACTGTTTGAATACACTGCTCATCATCTCCCAAAATTTGCAGTAACTTACGACGAAGTTTGCAAATAAAGACGTCAATAATTTTGAGTTCTGGCTCATCAATACCGCCATACAAATGATTCAAAAACATTTCTTTCGTTAACGTTGTCCCCTTACGTAAAGACAATAGCTCTAAAATAGCATACTCTTTTGGTGTTAAAGCCAACGGCTCCCCTTCAACACTAACAATTTTCTTCTGCAGATTTACTTCCATTTTACCTGTCTTGATAACCGTATCAGAGTGCCCACGAGACCTTCTAATGACGGCTTGCACTCGAGCCAATAATTCTGGCTTTTTAAACGGCTTGGTGACATAGTCGTCTATACCTATATCAAAAGCCTTCAACTTATCCTCTACACCATCCATACCTGAAATCACTAAAACAGGGGTATGAATTTGACCGCCACGTAAACGTCTTGTTACTTCATAACCGTTAATATCAGGCAAATTTAAATCGAGAATAATGAGATCGTAATCATACATCTTTCCGATCTCAAGCCCGTCTTCACCAAGCGCTGTAACATCACAAATAATTTTTTCAGACTCAAACATACTTTTGAGACTACTCGCCATCATGTGATCATCTTCAATCAATAGTAAACGCATATGAGGCCTAATGATCATTAACTCCTAATTTTAGGTTAGCAACAAAAGTTAACAAAAATATAAATTTTTAAGCAAATGTTTTTTAAAATAATTTTAACTGTAGCAAGCTATTCTGCTATGCCTATGATGGCAAAGAAAGCATCTCCGCTTCTCTGTCACGGCGATGTTGCAGACCTGTGGAGTGTGATGAATTCGAATGATTTTTAACTTCCTCAATAGCATTTAACAAACTCTGCTGATCTTGATTTTGAACATAAGAACAGATCTGTCTGTGGAAATTTGTTTTTGCGCTAACAAGCGAAGGCGCATTGAAGTATAAATCTTCAATCGCCACCCTCACGTTCCCTGTTAAACAACCCCAAACATCCTGATAAATTTTTTCAATTTCAAATCTCCGCACGGTTATATTAAGATCAAATAATTTACGAATTTCATCTTCTGATAAGCTTCTGGATCTATTGTAAACATCAGCAAAAGGCACAGAAGATCCGAATGCTTTTTCCCACTCAGTTTTTGCTGAGGAACCATCCATATTGAACCCAATTCCTACTGTTACCTTACCCACAGTATCAAGATACGCAGTTGCGCGACTACCTTCATTTAGAAGAATAAATTGATAGAGCAAATCTCCATATTCTTTTTGTCCTTCGGCTGTAGATAAATTTAGAGAAAACAGTCTATCTCGCATTTCACTTACAGATAAAGTCATTTATTCACCATATATGTTTTTATTCATTTGTATTATATCATTAATTTTATAAAATTTCAATATTTTTTTGGGCATGATAGGTAAGGCTTTGGCTCTGGTATTCTATGAACACCCCAATAATTGCGACTTTAAGACCGTCACACTTACCCTATTTGAAAGAATTAAAAAAAGCTGGAATGACTATTGCACGCTTAAACGGAAGCTATGGGACCACTAAATGGCATAACCAAACCATAGACCTTATACGAAAAGAAATTCCAGAAACATCGATATTATTAGACATTCCAGGTAGGAAATTACGTCTACCGATTACTGAAATTATCCATGTTAAAAAAAACCAGGTAATAAATCTGCCTATCCCCAACTGGATACCTGATCAAACCCATATCATCTTTGATGATGGCAAACTTAGTGGCATTCTACGTAAAAAAATAGGTATTCAATTTGAGCAAGATGGTCAACTTCACCCACAAATCGGTATGAATATTCCGGGAGTTCCATTGCAAGGTCCTTTGCTCACAGCAAAAGACCATGAAATCATCACCTTGGCCAGAGAAAAATCGGTGAATTGGATTGGGATAAGCTTCATAGATGACCCAGATGTAATACACACTATAAAATCACTTTGTAATATTCCTTGCGCTGCAAAGATTGAAACCAGTCAAGCACTGTGCCATCTGGAAGAAATCACTAAAATTTCTGAAATGGTTATAGTGGCCCGTGGTGACTTGTCTGTAGAATGTGGGCTTTTTAATGTTATCAAACATCAAAAACAAATTTTAAAAACTTGTCAGCAGTTCAAAAAACCAGGTGTTGTTGCTACAGGATTATTATCACTTTATCCCCCTGAACAATCTACAATCGCCGATATCCAGAATGCCATCTTGGATGGTGCATCTTACTTACTTGTTTCAAGTGACTTACCAGAAGGAAAAGAAGCTATAACACGGCTGCAAACACTTAGAAAAATTATCAAAGCTTTATAATTCTTCACTTGGTTTTGGCTTAAGATCGACCAAACTTCTAAACGTATCCTCATTTTTTTTCGTAATAAAATCAGCATGATGACCTAAAAATTGACTCATAAGTGTTTGCCGCCAATCAGAAGGAAGAAAGTGGAGCGTTTTGTCTGATAAATTTTTCCAAACAGGTAATACTGCCTGTAATTGTTCTGTTAAAAAAATACCAGATAACCAATAAATAAAAATTATCAGGATACATCCGCGAATAAACCCAAGACCCAAACCTAAAACCTTATCAAACATTGCTAAGGGCGAATGACGAATGAGTCCAGAAAAAAAATGTCGAATAAGTTTAAAAAACAAAATCAATCCAACAACAGACATAAATCCGGATGAAACTTGAACTAATAAATCCTGGTGAATATAAGCATTTAAAAATCGAGGTGCAACCCGAAAAAAACCATATGCGCCAACTGCTGAAACTAAAAAAGTTACGATACGAATTAGCTCATCTGTAAACCCACGCTTATAACCTAAGGCCCCAGACATTCCAATTAATACAACAAAAACACTATCAAGAATCATCGTTTTGCATTATTAATGACGGAAAGCACAGCATCCTTTATGATCGTCTTCCTCATCATCTTCGTCTTCATCATCTACTTCAAAATGCTCAAGCAACTTGGCTTCAAACTCTTCCTCTGATAAATCTGGATACTTGGCGCGCAAATCATGAATAACACCAAACATTTCTCCAAAATGATCCACAGCTAGCTCAATAGCATCGTGTAGCATTTCTTCTCTTGACTGACCGGCTTTGGTGGACAAATCATCTAACCGCGCTAATAACTCTTCGGGCACATCTACTGTAATCTTAGGCATTCAAATTCTCCCAATTATAAACACTATGTAATTGTAGACGATTTTCACGAGAAGAGATAGGTAAGTTGCACACCATCCACTAATCTATATAACCATTTTACGTTCAAAAAGTGCTATTCCATTGTTACGTGCAGATTTTTGCAATTTCTTATCCAAAGTAGCTAAAGGCACACCTTTTTCCATAGCTAAAGCAAGATATACGGCATCATAAGCTGTTAAATCTTCTCTCTGACACAGGGCTAATAAAAAGCTTCGATCGACATCAATAGGGTAGATATGAATAGGCAAGCGACTCAATAAAAGTTCAAAATGAAATAAATCTTGCTCTTGGATCCTACCCCGCTTAATGGCCATATAAAGTCCATTAACAACTTCCCAATTCCATAGAATTGGAACAACGGCCTGAGTTTTAAAAACCTCTTCTAAAACATCATCGGCATACACATTTTGCTCGTCAGGCAAACACCATGCTAAGGCAACTGAAGTATCTAAAACGAACATTCATCCCGTCCTGCACGATACAAATCTTTAAAAGACAAATCCGCACCAAGCGGTTTTTGTCTGGCTCTTAACTTACGAAATTCTTCTATAATATCTGAAGATTTTTTTTGCTCTACAGCCTCAAAAGGACTTAGTCTAGCAATCGGCTTTCCTCTTTTTGTGATAATAAACTCTTGCCCACCTTTTTCTAAAGAGGCAAGCAATTGCGATAAGTGCGTCTTTGCATTAAATGCTGATATCATACCATCTTCATTTTTCATTCAATTACATCATAACCATGCTAATACAAACCAGTTTAGAACAAAATTAAACCAGTTTGCAAATCACCTAACATGTAGTAACTTATTCCGTTCTGAGAGAGATAACGTAACAGGCTTGTTAAATACAATTTCTGTTTGCCCATCACATCTTACTATTAGCCACTTCTCAAATGTCCACAAATCCCCTTTACGTTTTAGACAAATCTTGGCAAATTCTTTTTCCTTTTTCGTATCTGTAAAATACCGTATTTCAAGAACATAATGACCCTTACAAACTTCAGTCAATGTTTTGACAAAGCGCGGATCATC
>DAHXKW010000093.1 GCA_027366195.1 Alphaproteobacteria bacterium
AAGCTTGAGAAAAATTATCAAAGATAGCCACAACCTTAATTACATTTTCTTCATCATAGGTATGCGATGAAATATTCCGTTTTTCAATGAATGAAAACCAAATTTTGGGATCTGAAATCCAATTATTTAAAGCGGCTTCACGAAAACAATCTCTAGGCGTTGTAATATTAAGACCGCGTTGGTTTAAAATACGTTTTATTGTTTTCCAAGCCAGTTCATAACTAAATTCAAATGCTTGTATTGCACCTGCACGATCTCGATCAGTTTGCATATTTTGGCGAAATTCTTCAAAGCGCTCTTTTGCCTTTAGCAGGTTTTGAATATCGATGTGATCAACGAAGTAGGACATTGGGCGAAAGCCGAAACCATATATGCTAGTTATAGTATAATTTATTCTTGTTCATATGGATAATAATTGTGAGAAAGCCATTTGAAAGAGAGAGGATCTTGCAAGTTTTATGCCATGTTAGCCCACGGATAATTTGGTGGTTATATAACCGAAAGTTAGGATGGGGGTGTTGTTAATTTAATGGGTAAATTTATGCCGAATACGCCAAAAGACCAAGACCTTAGTGCCGCGGCAAGCGCAGCTGGTGGACTGCCAGAACAGCCTCTTCCCTCGTTTTTAAGTACTATGACCCTGGACAAAGGTGGCTACGTGATGCCAAAGCATCAAGTCGAGCGTTTTCAAGACCTGCTCGAAGGCTATTCTACAATTCGGCAAATTGCCCGTGTGGATACGGTAAAAACGGATCACTTTGAAATTCTTACCGATGAAAATACGGCGGATTGTGGATGGGTGACCGAAATACAAGATCGACCATCAACAGGTACGCCTACACTGAAAACACAAAAAATCTTGATTCATGAAATGTATGCCAAACCAAAGATTAGCCAAAAGTTATTTGAAGATAGCGCCATTGATATTGAATCATGGCTTCTTCATAAGGTTGCTGAAAAAATGGCGGCTTTGGAAAATGAAGCGTTTTTATATGGATCGGGTGATAATCAACCTAAAGGTATTTTGAACAAAGACCACAAGCTTAAGTCAGTTGTTTTAGATGATGCAGAAAGTTTGATTGCTATACAAGACGAATTACATCCGCGTTATATGCAAAATGCCGTGTGGCTTCTGTCTCCAAGAGCGTTATCCCACGTGCGTCATTTAAAAGATCCGGCAACCGGACAGTTCTTATGGCAACCTAGTTTTTCAGAAAACCATCCGCAAACGCTTTTGGGGCATAAGATTTTTGTCTGTGATCAGTTGGGTGTGAAAACAGATGAGCATGTTGTCTTTGGTTCTTTCTATCAAGGCTATCAAATTGTCGATCGGTTAGATATGAATGTTACCATCGACCCATATTCCAACAAGCCTTTTATCGAATATTATGTGCGAAAAAGAACAGGAGGTGATGTCTGCGACAGATCTGCCTTATGCACCATGACACTGTAAGTAAGAACCTGAGCCAAATAGAGTGGTTATTCGGCTCAATTTTTTTGAATTTATGAGCCGAATAGTCTATACCAAGGCCGCTAAATGATCATCAAATCAAGATCGTTCTAAAAACATTTTACCATGGGCTACAGTTTAAAATATATTGACATAAATTTCTATCAATTTAATAATGAAGCAAGACTATCAAAGTCGATGAAAGCCTCGGATAACCGAGTGGTATTTATGTAATTAGCTGGTGAGGAAAGGAAGCAGGTATGCATACATTATGGACAATTCAGGATATTGATGCGTTAAGGAAATATTATTTAGAGGGTAAGTCTTTTAAAGAAATGGCCCGTTTGTTAAATAGGACACCAACAGCCATCAACAAGTGTTTGACACGTTTTCAAATAAGACCTAGGAAAAGAGTTGAGTTTTATGCGCTTCCCAAGCAGGATTTAAAAACGTATGGACAAACTGAAGGCACGAATTCCACAGATCTTATTGATATGGTTTTGTCGTATGCCAAGACGGTTTTGCGTATGACGATTGCTGAACTGGCGGAGGGGGCTTATGTGGTAGATCGGCATCCTATGACATTCCCTCAAATCTTGCTTAGAGTCAATCAGGATAGGGTTTTACGCAACCTGTCTCCCTATATAAATGTCTAGCCCCTTTTAAACACAGAGGTGTTCACAGTCATCCGGGTGATAGCGCGCGTTTATTCCCCAAATCCTGTGGAAAAAGTTGTGAGAAACTGGAGAAGAATCAAACAGGATGGTTTTTTGTCCAGGTTGGGCTTAATTTTTTATTCATCTTTGTTTGCCTATAATGATTTGTGGTTCTGGTTTGCTTAGTTTTTTCCCACCATTTACTTGAGTAAACCGAGGCGCATCACCCACCTCCGCCTCAATCTTTCTTGGTTTACAGCCTCATAAGAACCATCTGTAAACATTCTCTTAGCCTAAACTTTTATCAATTTCATATGTTTTGTATCAAATCATTTTATGATGAATGATCATAATTTTCTCTTGGTAAGTAATGAGTTGTATGGCTATAGTAGCGGCCCTTATTGAAGCGGTGCCCATGTTGAAGAAGATGATAGCTGACCCGAACAAAGGGAAGGACTTGGCTAAAAAAGTGTCAGATTTAGCATGCCATATTACGCAAAAGAGTACGCCCACTGACGTGTTGTCATCCCTTCAGCAAAATCCTGAGTTATTTATTGAGTTTCATAAAAAATTAATGGAAACCGAAAAAGAAATGTATTTAGCTACACTGAATGATAGGGCCAGTGCCAGGCAAAGAACGACACCAGGTAATAGCCGCTTTATGTTGTTTTTGTCATTGGCTGGTCTTGTATCTTGTTTGACCTTATTAGCAACTGGTCAGTTATCACCAGAGGTGACAACTCTTTTGTCCACAGCTAGTGGTATTTTTGGTGCTTGTGTCAAAGATATTTATGCTTTTGAATTTTCAGGAAAACGTGAGTAAACTGTGGTACGGAAAAATTGAGAATAGCCCAATGCATTTCCAATGGCTATGCTGTATATTATTACTGTTTACAGGTTGTGCTATGAAAAAGGATATAAAATTGCCTGACTATGTTCCTACCGATGCCGCTGTTTTGCATAAACCTGCTGTACCATTTACATTTCCTTTAACAGAAGAAGATAAGAAAGCACTTGATCTGTTAGAAGCGAAGTATGATGCAGAAGAAAATTGTGCAGGACTGGCCGTACCACAAATTGGTTTGGGAAAACAAGCCATTATTTTTGCTGTGGAAGCAGATCCAGAAATCAAAAAACGCAGAAAAGATTTAGAGCAAACTATGCCAAAAACCATGTGGCTGAATGCAATGTATGAGCCCATAGGACAAGTAAAAACAGAGGATTGGGAAGGTTGTTTTTCGGTTCCTGATTTGGTAGGACTTGTAGCACGGTTTAAAAAGATTCGTTATTCCGCTTGCTTAAAGGATGGTAGCAAAGTTGCGGGTACGGCTACGGGATTTTTAGCACGCGTTATCCAACATGAGGTTGACCATACACGTGGTATTTTATATACCGAAAAAGCGATCAAAACTATGACAAAAGAAGAGCTTATGGCTTTAAAAGAACATGAAAGTGCTAAAACGCCATAAATATCAGGAAGAACACAGCGCCACCGCACAGTGCTAACAGCAGGGTAATGAAATAGGGGGGCGGTAGAGAAGCAGAATTATTTTTTGTAGGCGTTGTCAGTGTTGAGGTTGGACTTTTGAAATTGTGATTTCGAAGTCACCCAATCTCGAAGCCTATCAACCACTCGCAGAAAGATTAAAGGCAGCCTACGATATTGAAATTTCATGTAGCGATTACTACCCTGTTTATGATCAATATCCTATTGCTCAGCAGCATATATGCAGCAAAGCTGAAACAAGCCCTGTTGAATCATTTAATTCCCTGATCAGAATTTGGTTAGGAATGCCCTCAAATTGGTTAGTGAAATAATATACCCTTTATCATACGTGGCTCTGCTCCTAACAATTCTGCAATTGGATCTCGTAATTTTCGTTCGTCTGGAGGGAGGGTAAAATATTGAAATAATGCCGATCTTTGTATTGCGTTAGCATGCGCAAATCTTCCGCAATTTCCTGTTACCATGTCTCTCAAAACTTGTTGATTATCGGTTAGATCGATCTTGTTCTGCGCGCATATTTCCTTAAACCAATCTTGCGTTATCAGGTCTTCTCCCAACCAGGCACGTTTAAATGCTGCTATTTGTTCTAGGACCTCTTTTTTCCCCTTTTCGTCCAGATCACTGAAGTGATCGGTCCTAAATACAAAAGTATCATGATGCAAGTCAAAAAAGGCTTTTTTGTCTCGTTCGCTAAGATAGGACTGCTTCGTTGAGGGATTGACAAAATCTAAATGATAAGTACTTGTGAGGGCTTTTCCACGTTCTGTCCAACTGTTTTCCCTAGATTCTTCTTTGCGAGAGCGTGAGCCAGTGGGGACAGTGGGCAATTCTTGCGGTATTCCTGATGGTGATGCTTTTGGTACGCTATGACTTGCTTGCGCGGCAGGCTTTTCTTTCAGTTGTTCCAAAAGCCAGTCTTTAATCTCTGAATAATTCCTCCGTTTTTGAATACCCTCATCTGTTCGATCCTGTTGCAATCCTTCTATCAGCTGTTGTACCGCTACTTGTTTCGTTCCCAAAAAACTCTTTACTTCTGGACTGTAAGGTTGTTGGACGTGATTCAAGGCAAATTGTTGAATAGGTGATATTACGGCTTCATAATTTTTCTGACTTGTTTGTTTACTTTTTTCTATAATTTCGTTATACATTTTCACTAAACAAGTTAGATGTGATTCCTGAACTTGATTAACATCCGAAATACCTTTTAGATAAGTTCTGAAAATTTGACCATAAGTAACGTGGTGAACGAAAAACAGGCCATTTCTTCTTTCAATGCCAGTAATAGCATGGATACCAATTGTTTGCTGTCGAGTTGTTATTTCGCCGGTTTGTTCTAAGCATTTTACAGATTCTTCATCTGTTCCAACAGCCAGCTGACTTGTTTGAAAATTGAAATTACAGCACGTCTGCGGATCCTGTAATTTACCTGTCCTTACTTTAAAGGGCTCAGCATACAATAATACCAAAAAATTGATAATCAATTTAATCCCTCCCTTTATCCTGTTTAAATAATAATCCTGCCTGAATAATAGGATTTTTTCTATTGTCTGGCAAGTTATTTTCAAAAAAATGTCACTAGCGCGTGTCATCCAACATGAAATCGATCATACACGTGGTGTTTTATACACCGAAAAGGCGATCAAAACTATGACAAGAGAAGAGCTGAAAGCTTTAAGAGAGAAAGAAAATGCTAAAAAAACATAGATATTAGGAAGAACATAGCACCGCCACACAGTGCTAGCAGTAGTGTAATGAAGTATGGTGGAGGAAGGGAGGATTTGTTTTTTGTCGGCGTCGTTGTTGGAGTTGTACTTGATGGTTTGGGTTGAATTTCTGAAATTGTGGTCAAGGCTACTGAACCAGATCCCGATAAATTGCCGTAATCTTTTCTTATAACGGTTAATTGGTATGTTGAAACGCTGGTTACATTAGGTGGGGTATCCATGATAAAACCGGAAAGTACATTGAAATAATCGGATTGAAAATTAAGGTTAGTCTCAGAATTTCTGATAGTAATGGTGTAGTTGGGGGTGGGGAAGGCCGGCGTAATGGTCCAGCTGATCTTAACGGGTTGGGGATTTGATATATCAACGGTGTTTGGCGTTAGGGTTACACTAGAAAAACTGATCGGGGCGATAACCGTTACAGTTACCGAATCACTTTTATAACGATTGATGTCAGAACGGTAGGCAACAAGGGTATATGTTGTTGTGATGAGAGGTCTGGCGGTGGGGGTTAATGTATTAGGATGATTTAGTGTATCTGGTGGAGTCCATGTGTAAGTAACATTTGGGTCGGGCGTTCCTGATCCAATAGTTGTGCTGGATCCATACGTGATGGTTTGATCCGATCCCGCATTAACAGTTAGATTTTTGGTACTCAATATAACTGTTTCTGTATCTATAGAACCATATTGATCAGAAGCAAAAAGTAAAATCGTATAATCACTTGCGATAGTTGGGGTGATAAAAGTTGCTGTTCCTATATGTGCGTTTTGATAGCTGGCTGAAAAATCAGAAATAAATGGGAATTCAGTTTCTGGTGCGAGGACAGTTACCTGCGCGGTTTCTCCAGACTGATTATTATCCATTAAAACTGTCCAAGAAATTTGGTAAGGATCCCCTATAAGAGAGGGATTACTGGTGATATTAATATCGGACAAATGAACCTGCGTAACTTGCAGCAGAACATGAGCTTGATCTGAAAAAGAAAAGGTATTATCAACAGCGAAGGCTGTGTATTGATAATTTCCTGCATCAGGTGGCGCCGTATCGCTTATACTACCTGTTGCCGTAGTATAGGGTGTTGGGGGTAGAAGGATTGTGTTATCAGACCGTAGAATCTTAATGGTATAATTGGGAGAATTAAGACTATCCTGAATTTTCCAGTTTAATATAACAGGTTTTCCTGGGGCGGTAGGTGATGGGGTAAGCTGGAATGATTGGAAAGCAAAGTTATTAACTACAGCAAAAAAGACGGTTTTTGAATCTGAAGAACCATACTGATCTGAAGCTGTTAAAGTAATGGGATAACTATCGCTAGCAACCGAAGGCGCAGTAAATTTTATCGTTCCTGTTTGCGTGTTGGTATAATTTCCAATTAGCGTATTACCAGGGGCTTGCACTTTAACGGTTACGGTTTCTCCGGTCTGATTGTTGCTAATAATGGGTTCCCAGCTGATTTGGTAGGGTTGTCCCGTTAGAACAGGATCTGTAACGGTGACATTTGTCAATTGGACTTGCGTAACTTGCAGCATGGTTGTGATTTGATCTGAAAAATCAGGATAAGTATTACTATAAGCAATAGCTGTATAGGGATAACTGCCTGGTGCTAGAGGTGCTGTATCGCTTACACTTCCTGAGGGATCTATAGAGTTTGTTGGATTTAGAAGTGGTGTTCCATCTGAACGTAAAATTTTAATCTTGTAATTAAGCGGGGGAGAGTTGTCCTGAATTTTCCAATTAAGGACTACAGGCTGCCCTGGTCCAACAGGTGAAGCGGGTTGGAAAGATTCAAAAATAAATTCTTTTTGTACAGATAAGGGGATTGTGTGTATATCTGAATTGCCTGCTTCGTCGGATGCGATTAATGTAATAAAATAATCGCTTGATACAGAAGGGGCATAAAATTTAGTAGAGCCACTTTGTTGATCGCGATAATCAGCACTAAAAAGTGGATTGTCTGGGGCTTGAACGATAACATTGACGTCCCCTGTGTTGGTAAAGAGGGTCCAGGTGATTTGGTAAGGCTGATCAACAGAAATAGAAGTTGGGGATAGGGTAATATCTGATAAAAAGAATTGGATATTTCCCACGGTTAAACTAAGTGTATCACTAATCGTAAGATTGAATACAGATATTGTGGCTGTGATGGTAACGGGGTAAACACCTATTTCTGAAGGGGAAAACTCTTGTGAAGAGCCGATGTTTTGGTCTGAAGGAGGGATTAGTAAAAATCCCGGCGGTTTTTGTATTGTAATGGTTGAGCCAAAAAGTGGTGGGTTTGTAATACTTAGGTTCCAAAAGATAGTATAGGGTGTATTTATAGGGACAGTATTAGATGAAAGATGATCACTAAGCTGTAAAGTAATTGGTAAAAGGTAAATGTCCCATAAGTCTCCTAGGGTGTTGCCATTTATATCTTCACCACCAAATATAAGCATGTTGCCATCTATGGCAGTAGCAGCATGCGCTGAACGTGGAGATGGGCCATTAATAAGATTTATTTCTGTCCATAGATCCGAGGCACTATCATACTGCCAGATATTGTTATTGGGTGAGTTACTAGTAGAATTGTCTCCACCAAAAATAAACATATCAGACCCAACAACAACGGCCGAATGACTTACTCTAGAAGGGCCGCTGGACAATTGTTGCCATGTTGAATTGCTTGTATTAAATTTCCATAAATCATTGAAAACTGTAAAATCGCTAATACCACCAAATATAAATATGTTTGAACCAATAGCTACGGCACTGTGATACGCTCTTGGTGCTGGTGGGCCACCTGATGTTGACACTGAAGTCCAAGTATCTGTTACAGTGTTAAATTTGTACATTTGGTTATAGAAATTATCACTTTGATCTTGTCCACCAAAAACAAATAAATTGTTATTAAAAGCTGTACACGTTAAAGCTTGCGGTATGTTTGGATATGGCACATTAGGTAATAATTGTGTCCATATATCGCTAACAGTATTGTATTGCCACAGTGATGCATCCTGAAGTGAGGACTGTCCACCCAAAATATACAAATTTTGTCCAACAGATGCGAAACCAGGAAAAATTCTTTGTGATGGACCGTTAGAGGCGGTTATCTGTGTCCACGTTTGTGTGGTTAACGAATACTGCCAGAAAATGTCAGCAACAAAAAGGCCACTGCCAATATTTTCTCCACCAAAAATATAAAAGTCCGAACCTATAGTCGTGCCAGTAGCACCAACGCGGGGAAAGGGGGGATTGACGTTGGGTAACTGCGCCACAAGAAAATCAGACGTTACCGTTACCGTCATCCCACGAGTCCTGTATTAAAATGGATTTTAAGTTTATATTTATTTATTTCTTTAATATAAAATATATTTATCTAATGTTA
>DAHXKW010000095.1 GCA_027366195.1 Alphaproteobacteria bacterium
CAACAATTTCCTTAGCCAATGCCAAGCTTTTTTTTTGTTCACCTGTTGCACGATAAACAACGCTTAACATGTTCAGTAAAAAAGGTATATTTGGATAATGGCGGCAAAGATCTTCTGCTAATTGCACATGCTGAAAATTTCCTTCCTGAATTTGATCTAGTGCATGATCCAATTTTGCTCTATCTACCTTGGATAACTGATCTAGATACGGATCTGGAATGGGAACTTTTAAAATTTTATAAGGTAAAATATTTTGATCAATCAAGTCACGAGATTTAAAAAGTGACAAAATTTTCCTGAACACGGACCACTTCTTATTTAACCACTCACCTTGAGTATACATGATAGGAAAGCCCTATATAGAAAAATAATAACGTAAATTTAAGCCGTCTTTGCAGAGGCTGGCTCCTGTAAACAGATACTATTAGTACGCATATGAAGCCGCGGAAATAAAAAAGTACGAAGCAATGTTTGATTATGTGTGACGCATACAATAGATGTACCTTGCTCATATAGTTGTATAAATAACTGCATAATCTTAAAAGCGTTATAATCATCTAAATGACCTGTAGGCTCATCAGCAAAAATAATAACTGGCTTAGAAATCACAGCTCTTGCAATACCAATACGTTGTTTTTGCCCATCAGACAATTGATCGGGATAGTAATTATATAATTGCTTTAACCCCGCCCAATCAAGTAATTCTCTAGCAAGTTCCCGTGCCCGTTCCAAAGACATTTGCCCTGTCATGTAGGGTGCCAAAGCAACATTATCAAGTGCCGTCAGATGATCAAACAAACGTCCATCTTGGAAAACAAGACCCATATGTTGCCGAATCAACATGAGATCATTTTCGTTACATACGGAAGTATTCGTTCCGAAAACAGTGATCCGTCCTTCTATTGGCTTAATAGAACCATACATGAGCTTCAGAAACGTTGTTTTTCCAATCCCACTATTTCCTGTCACGAAATAAAACGCATTATGCCCAATAGTGAACGAAAAATTTTGGATAATATTTTCCCCACCAGGGTATCTAAAAGTTACATTTTGGAAATTGATAAGATCAATTTGTCTCAAAAACCACGAAAATACTAAACCTATCCATTTTAATATATAGCATTTTATTAATACTCCGGCAATGATGTACAATTAGTCTGTACAATATAGAGATCAGATCGAGATCAGAATTGCGCCCAAGCTTTGCTTTTTTATCAGCAGAAAATCTAAAACATAACATAAATACTATCAAAAAACTGGTTGGCCCTACGAAAATTATTGCTATGGTCAAAGCGAACGCTTATGGTCATGGTATTCGATCCACGGCACAAACTCTTGAGGGATATGCTGATGTATTTGGTGTTGCCTCATTAGATGAGGCTTTGGCCATCAGAAAAATAGGTATAAAAACACCTATTTTATTAATGGAAGGCGTTTTTGACTACAACGAACTTGCGATAGCTGCAGAAGAAGGTATACATGTTGCTTTACACAACTTGGTCCAATTAAACTGGCTAGAACAGTTCTCAAAACCACTATATGTCTGGCTTAAAGTATCCACCGGCATGGGACGTCTTGGATTTTCTATCAATCTAGCAAATAAAGTCTATCAACGTTTACTAGAACTTAACTTTGTTCAAAAACCAATCAAAATATTTTCTCATTTTTCTTGCGCCGATGAAAAAGAAAACCCCATTAACAACCAACAAATTAATACTTTCAAAAATTTTATCGCCAATAAAAAAGGGGAATACAGTTTTTGCAATTCAGCTGCTTTATTTAATTTCCAAAACTGTCACTATGACTATGTTAGACCCGGTCTTGCCCTTTATGGAATAAGTCCATTTCCAAACAAAACAGCTGAAAGTTTGAACCTCAAACCTGTTATGACCGTTTGCAGCGAACTTATTGCTGTCCATCAGATGGAAAAAGGACAATCTGTGGGCTATGGTGCTTGTTATGTTTGCGAAACAGATATGCCCGTCGGTATCATCGCCTTTGGCTATGGTGACGGTTACCCTATAACAACAAAAAAAAACACCCCCATTTTGGTAAATAATGTCAGATGTCCTATTCTTGGTAGTATATCGATGGATATGATGGCTGTTGATCTGCGTCCATACCCAAACGCCCAAATAGGTAGTAAAGTTGTTTTGTGGGGGAAAGACTTAGAAGCTACGGAAATAGCCGCGTGTACTAATCAAATCCCATGGAGTTTAATTTGTGGAATACAAAATCGTGTGCGGTGTATTTGGGAGCAGTAAATCATGTGGTTTTATGTTTTAAAACGTTTATTACTAATATTTCCGACATTATTAGGGATCATAACTATTAATTTTTTCATTATCAATCTAGCACCCGGTGGTCCCATTGATCAGATAGAAATGCAACTCCGATCTGAACCTACAAGCTATATGAGTTTTACCGGCAACAAAGATTCTTCTCAAATTTTAGACTGTAAACTAGATGATGCTACGCTTGAGAAATTAAAACAGGAATTTGGTTTCGATAAACCTCTACTTAGAAGATACCTAGACTTAATTCGAAATTATATGTTTTTTGATTTTGGAACAAGCTTTTACAAGGGAACTCTAGTTTCAAGTCTTATTATTGATGGTTTAGGTATTTCTTTTAGCATCACCTTACTTGCTATGTTTTTCATATTAAGCGTATCCATCCCTCTTGGGGTTTTAAAAGCAGTAAGAAAAGGGAAAATCTTCGAATCTTTAACAACAACAATTTTGGGTATTTCTTATGCCACCCCAGGTTTTATATTTGCCATATGGCTGCTGATTTTTTTTGCCGGCGGATCATTTTTGAGCTGGTTCCCTGTTCGCGGAATCGATTCTGGGTTGCCACCAGACACAAACTTCTTAAGTCGCATAGGAGATTATTTATGGCACCTTACGTTACCTGTTTTATCTATTGTTCTTGGACATTTGTCTCGCCCTGCCTTAGCTACTAAAAATGCTATTGCCGATGAAATCAGCAAACTATATGTAATCGCAGTCCGCGCAAAGGGGGCTTCAGAATCATATATCCTGTTTCGACATTGCTTGAAAAATGCTTTGTTAACGATTTCCACAACTATTCCCTATATGTTTTTAAGCATCTTTTTTTACACAACACTGATGATCGAATTTGTTTTTTCAATAGAAGGCATAGGATATATTGGATACGAAGCTATTATTACCCGCGATTATCCCGTTATGTTTGCCACAATATATTTATTCTCTTTATCTGGATTATTATTAGTTTTAATTTTTGACATTATGTATACTTATCTTGATCCTCGGGTAAATTTTACAGAACAAAGATAGCTGTTTTAAGAATTCGTACCAACAATCGTAGCCGTTACTTTATTACGTAAGTAATCCAACGTGTTTTGCAATATGTAAGAAGCTGCCAAACTATCTACCTTTTGTTTGCGTTTTTTACGGGATAAATCACCCTCTATCATCGCGTTATCAGCCGCTACTGTACTCAGCCGCTCATCAAATAACCCAATTGGAATGTTTGGGAAAAACTTACGTAGTTTTTCACAAAACTCTAATACTTTTTGACAAGCTGCCCCCTCTGAACCGTTCATGTTCAAAGGATACCCAACAACTATGCCACCGCAAGCATGTTGATCAATCAATGAACCTAAAGCCTGGAAAGCATTGCAGCTCTTAGAATCAATCGGAAAAAGTGGGGTGGATAAATGCCACATAATATCAGAAACAGCTACACCTAAAAATCGTTCTCCATAGTCAATTGCCAGCAATCTCTGCCCTTTAACTACAGCCAATATATCTACTTGAATCAAATTATTTCCTTGATTTATTGGAGTCATTAACTTATTGTACCAAAGCGGCACGTTTCACGCCAATATGCCGTTGCCCTCGAAGTTTCGCCAGCACAATCTGTTTCTGTCTATCACGAAAACGTTCCTTTTGCTGAAGAGCAGTTCGATTAATACAATGTGGACAAGAAACGCCCGCCTCAAAATCAGGTGAGAGTTTATCAGCTGCATTTAAAGGGTATCGGCAGCCATGACATAACTCAAAGCGCCCCGTCGTCAGCGTATGATCTACTGTCGTGCGATTATCAAAAACAAAGCACTCCCCTTCCCATAAAGAATCTTTGGAAACAACATCTTCCAGATACTGAAGAATACCCCCATGTAACTGATAAACATTTTTAAAACCATTGGCCAACATATAAGCTGATGCTTTCTCACACCGAATCCCTCCAGTACAACACATAGCAATCTGTGCATCTTTTTTGTCACCTAGGTTCTTTTCAACATAGCCAACAAATTCTGTGAACTTCTTCGTTTTTGGATCTATGGCATTTTTAAATGTGCCCACTGCTACTTCATAATCATTCCGTACATCTAGGACAATCACATTTTCATCTTGAATCAAACGATTCCACTCATCCGCACCAACCAAAACTCCAGTTTTTTCATAAGGTTTAGCTTCTGGACGTCTTAACGTAACGATTTCTTTTTTTAAACGAATCTTCATGCGATAAAATGGCATTTCATCAGCATATGATACCTTCCAAGTAATAGCTGGAAACCTTGATTTCAAAAAAGATAATAGGGCATCAACATGCTCAACAGCCCCTGCAAGCGTTGAGTTGATTCCTTCAGAAGCAATTAATATCGTACCCTTCAAATGTTCGCACAAAGGTAATAGTTCAGCTTTTAGTTTGTTAGGCTCTTCAATTGGTGTAAACAAATAAAAAGCAGCAATTTTAATCATATAAGCCAAACACAAATACTGTTTGACCTATTATAGACCTTTTACTAATAACTGGATACAATTGGAGATATAGACCTTAACTGTAGTTTGCTCAGATGCGTTTTCAAAAAATTATACTCTTAACAATGCTTGTATTACCAACAGCTTGCGGAACAATGTTGGAATCGAACCAGTATAGTTCAGAAAGATCTAATGAGATGTCTGCTCGTATCCTTATGGGAACTGTAACTGGCGCTGAATCTGTTAGCGTTGATGGTGGCGATCAATCCGGAACACTTGCTGGCGGCGTGGGTGGTGCAGCAGCAGGTGGACTACTTGGAGCAGCGCTTGGTAGTGGTTCAAACAGTACTGGAACAGGTGCTCTTATTGGCGCAGCACTTGGTGGACTTGGTGGCGCAGCTGTTGGAAAACATGCCGGCGCTAAACATAATGCATGGCGCATCTTTGTAAGAACAGATGCGGGAGAAGAAATCGCAGTCGTCCACAAAGAACGGCTATACAAGGGCACGAGGGTTCGTATTGAAGTTCCTCTCAGTGGAGGACGTGCACGCTTACACCCCGTTGGTTAATTCAACTTTATGACCTCTAAAATTCTTGCTTTAAAATACAGACCACAAAAATTCTCCGAAGTTAAGGGGCAAGAACATATAGTTAATACACTTAAAATTGCTATCGCTGAAAATTCCTTGCCACATTCAATCATTTTCTCAGGCATCCGAGGAACAGGAAAAACAACATTAGCACGCCTAGTAGCCAAACGTCTCAACTGCGAAAACCCAGTAAATGGAGAGATATGTGACGTTTGCAACAATTGTCTAGCCATCAAAAATGGGAAGCATCTTGATGTATTAGAAATAGATGGTGCCAGTTATACTGGCATTGATAACATTCGTGAAATTATAGAAGCGTCTCAGTATAAAGCTGTCATGGGAAAATATCGTGTATTTATTATTGATGAAGCCCATATGTTATCTAAAAATGCTTTTAATGCACTGCTCAAGAATTTAGAGGAACCGGCTGATCATGTCTGCTATATCCTGGCAACAACAGAGCTACATAAGATTCCAGACACAATATTGTCTAGATGTATGCGTTGCCAAATGTCCATGTTTAGTGTTGAAGAACTCGTAAGTACACAAAAAGAATTGTTAGATAAAGAGAATATTGCTTATGACGAATCGTCTTTATTTGACATTGCTTATGCAGCAGATGGTTCTATGCGGGATGCGCAGACTTTGTTAAATCAAATTTTACTGCTATCTCACGGAAAACTCACTAAAGAAACTACTTCTAATATTTTGGGACTTGGACAAAGGCAGGATTTATACACACTTTTAGAATATTTACTTTGTGGCGAAGTTGAGCCGTCTTTAGTACAGTTTCAAAAAATAACAAAGCAAGGTATCTTAGGGCATATGCTGCTTAGCCAATTAATGGACCTGATTTATTGGCTTTGCTGTATAAAATCCACCCCTACTTTGAAGCTAGAAAAATCATACCCAGACCTCGAACGTGTCAAGGGAAGTATGCTCGCTGATCAAATAGGGTTACCTAAATTACACATGGTCTGGCAAATTCTTCAAAAAGGATATCAAGAGTATATGAGCTCGCCTCTAAAAGGCCCCACTCTTGAAATGGTTTTAATGCGCCTTTGTTTTATACAAGACCTAAAATTTGATCTGGTAGCAACCAACACACAAATTGAAGAACCTAAACAATGGAAATCATGGGATGTTTTACTACGCCATATCCGTCAACATAAGGAACCTGTCTTATATGAACAGCTTGCTAAAACTTACAATTGCATATCATATCAACAAGGAAATTTGATCTTAAGTGGACCTGATAATAAAACATTGGTATCAGAAATAATAAACAAATTAAATCAATTGACGGGTATATCTTGGCGCGTTACTATAAAGAATGGGGATGGTACTTCTAGTACTGCGCCTCATAACGACCCTCAAACCTCTTTGCCTCAAACCACTGATCCGGAGTTACCGGATGTCGTTGCGGATTTAGCTCAGACCTTTCCTGATATGGTAGTAACGGTTAATGCTTAGGGGGCTTTAATGTCTAATAATATGCAAGATATGTTGAAACAAGCACAAGTCTTACAGAAGAAAATGGAAGAAGTGCAAAAGCGTTTGGACACAACAGAAATCACTGGTTATTCTGCCGGTGGCAGTATATCAATTACTCTCACTGGAAAAATGAATGGTCGTGACTTGTGCATTAACGAAGATGCCTTAAAAGCTTGTGGATTAAGCGAGGATGCAATTGCGGGTATGAAAGTATCAATATTGGAAGACCTTATACTAGCAGCCTTTAATGATGCACGCACAAAAGTGGAAACACATGTCCAGGCTGAAATGCAAACAGCCACAGGTGGCTTAAACCTTCCTGGACTAACCTAACGAATATCAAACTGCAAAGTACTTACTATACGTATTACTTTTTCTGGAGAATATTCCTGGTCATATTCACGAGCTGATGTTTTCCCAAAAATTTGAAACTGCCCTTGATTGACTTGCCTTAAACTTCCAAGCTTAGTGCCCGACTCTTTAGCAATTTGTTCTGCTAACTTTTTTCCATTTTTTACAGCTTCTGTTAGCATTTCAGAACGTATATCGTTAAATTTTGTATATGTATACATAGTCTTACTCTGCCAATCGCCCATCTTCAAAACAACACCTTTCTCCATTAACTCATCCATGAGAGACAATGCTTTTTGAACCAACGAAATATTATTTGTATTGACAACAGCAGATCCACCTACTTTAAATCGAGTCTTCACTGAACCCTCTGTCTCATTTTTTTGGTTGGGATACACTTCTTCAACAGATGTTTTGGGAAATGATATTTCTTTTTCATTAAACCCCTGAAATAAAAGAAATTGATGCACTGCATCTTTTGATACCATAAATTGCTTGCGCGCTTTTTCAAACGTATCTGCCGTTGCTTCAAATGGAATAGTTAAACATGAAAAATCAGACATCACCTCTTTTTCAACCAATCCTTTAACTCCTAATTTCCCATAAAAATTATACCTAGGTATATCAAAAGCGAAGATTGGCAAATGTTTTCGCTTGATTTTCGCCAAATTCATAGGTATAGTTATACCTATGATCGTGAGGTTG
>DAHXKW010000125.1 GCA_027366195.1 Alphaproteobacteria bacterium
AAAACATTTGCCAATCTTCGCTTTTGATATACCTAGGTATAATTTTTATGGGAAATTAGGTAATAATTCCACCGTGCCTATGGATTGAAAATTGCGCATCAGAAAGCATAATTTTTAAGGAATTTTCCAATTCTTGCCAAAAATCGATACTACTTTTAACCTGGACAGAGCTATTTGACCCATTGTCTTGTGAAGTGACCTCACCTTCCCCATTCTTTTCTTTTAACACATCTGTCATTGATGACACCTTGTTTTCAGCATCACGTGCAAACTTTAAAAAATGAATATGATAATTTTTAAAAAATGGTTTATCTGGCTCAACTTTTACATTGACACCATTAATAGTAAAGCGAAGGTTTAACACATCACATATATCATCTAATAACTGTATAAATGGCTTTTGGCATGCTGAATAATTCACCCCTTTAGTTTCTGGAATTAGAAAATTAATTTTTATACCAATAGAATCTGCAAGTGTTTTCAAGACAGGTCTAATGTCCGAATCGTCCGAAATTTCTATAGACACTGACTTGTTCAGAGCAGAATCAAATACAACCTTTTGCTTTTTCACACCTGAAAAATCTGATTGTATAGGCTGAAAATCCATCGGCGGAGCTGATAGCTTTTTTAAATCACACGCATTGGTAATAGGTTTTAACCTTTGCTCTTCAACAAACTTACTACACTGATTTAGCATCAACAACAAAAGTAAATGAAACACTGATGCTAAATAATAATACTGTTTTTTAAAATTTTAATCATTTTTTAAAAATTTGCGCAAGATGAGTATAGACCTCAACTGATAAATTTTCTGGACGCAAGTTCAGATAAGGGTTTAGGAACTCCTCAATATTTGAGGATTGTTTTTGACAATATTTTTTTATGATGTGCCCAACTGTTTTGCGCCTATGAGAAAAAAAGAGTGAAGTTACCTCCTCAAGAGATTTAATGTTTACGTCCTCACCAGATACCAATGGTTCAAAAGAAACTACAGCCGAATGAATTTTGGGTGGTGGCGTAAAGGCTGAAGGGGGTAGCTTGTAAACAATGGTTGGCTTGAAAAACGCTTGAACTATTATAGATAAACGACCATAGTGGTTCGTTCCAACTTTACCCACAATTCTTTGCGCAACCTCCTGTTGAAACATAAGGATCATTTTCTTGATATGTTTGTGCTGATGCACAAATCCAACCAACAATGGTGAAGCGATATTATAGGGTAAGTTGGCAATAATAATAACACCACATAAATCTGCAAGAATATTTTTAATAACACTTAGCGCATCACCGTGAACCATATCGAATTGCACTGAATTTGAATAAGTTTGTTTTATTAATTCCAACCCCTCCAAACATCTTTCATCTTTTTCTATAACAATCAGTTTTAGAGGGGATTTTTCTAAAATAGCTAGGGTTAATCCTCCTGGACCAGGACCAATTTCCAGCACAGTACTTTCTTGATCCAAATCAGAAAAATTAACAATTTTACGCGTAATATTCATGTCCAAAATAAAATTTTGCCCTAGTCTTTTTTGAGCTCCAGCAATACGTTTTACGTTATCCGAAATTATATTCAAAAGGTTTTTTATTGCGTTAAATCTAGTTACAAAATGTTAGCATTTTTTCTGCTACAATAACTTGTTATCCACTTAAAGAAATACATAACACATGTGTGGAAAATTATTTTTAATTAATTCAGAAGAAAGGTATCTTAAATGGAAAAAGATCGTAGGAATAGCAGAAAACCTAGATTCTTAGGGGCGAACAGACATAAGCAACGCAGTCAAAAAGAGGGAAATAGAGCTGATCACAAGGAGAAATCTGATTTTTTACACTCACATGAAGTAAAAACACCACATACGCATCAAGGCAACAAAAGGAATTCTTTTTTTCTTAAAAAAACACACAAACCAAAAACTGAAAGTACTTCTGTTGTTCAGGACCAAATCGTACCTGTACCACCCCATGATGACCTATTCTTTTTACCTTTAGGCGGTTCTGGAGAAATTGGCATGAACGTCAATCTTTATGGGACCAATAAACAGTGGATCATTGTCGATATGGGTATTAGCTTTGGGGATGGTGAGAATGGGATTGATTTTGTCACGGCAAACTTGGAATTTCTAAAACGGTCTAATATCTTCTCCTATCTTAAAGGCGTTGTTATTACACATGCTCATGAAGACCATATTGGCGGTATCCATGAAATTTGGCCACATTTTAAATTTCATGTCTATATGACTAAATTTTCCAAAGAAGTTTTGCTCAATAAACTAGAAGGGAAACCTTATAAAAATGAGTTGGTTCAATATTACCTTCATGAAATTCCCAACAACGGAAAATTTTCGGTTGGCGACTTTAAGTTTGAGTTCTTAGACATAACGCACTCAATTCCTGAATCTAATGCTGTTTTAATCAAAACGCATGTTGCAAATATTTTCCATACAGGAGACTGGAAATTAGATCCAGGACCAGTTTTGGGTGAACCCATTAATGCAGAACGTTTTAAAAAATTATCACATGAAAAAATCGATGCTATGATTTGCGACTCGACAAACGCTTTATTACCTGGTCATTCGGGATCAGAACAATCCGTTTGTGATACTTTAAAAGATTTAATCGGCACTATTAAAAAGGGACGTATTATCGCTTCTTGCTTTGCATCGAATCTGGCAAGAATTAAAGGTTTAGTTGATGCCGCATTTGCAAATGGCCGAGAAGTCTGTTTACTGGGAAGATCCATCGACCGTATGACAGAAGCGGCCGAAAAGTGTAGATATCCCATACACCTTGATCAATTTGTTACAGAGGATATAGCTAAACGTTTTCCACCTGAAAAAATCTTATACGTTGCAACAGGCACACAGGGTGATGAAAAAGCAGCTTTGGCGCGAATAGCGAGAGGCGTCCATAGAAACGTACACCTTGAATCTGGGGACACGGTAATCATGTCTTCTAAAGTTATTCCGGGAAATGAAAGACGGGTTAACGTGATGCTAAACAACCTAGCACGCTTGGGCGTAAACATCATTACTGAGAAACAAAAGCACGTTCATGTTTCAGGACATCCCTATCAAGACGATCTTCGTGAAATGTATTCTTGGGTAAAACCTGAGTATTTAATCCCTGTACATGGCGAAATGCTACATTTAATCGAGCATGCTAAATTTGCTAAAAGTTGCGGACTTAAAACTTTAATTCCTGAAAATGGAACATTAATTAGTATCAGTAGAAAAAAAGTGTTGCAAACATATAGCATCGGTCGCTGGGGATTCGATGGCAATCGATTTATTGATATGATGTCCTCTCTTATAACAGACCGTCAATCAATGGGAGGACATGGTTGTATTTTTGCCACCTTGGTTGTTGATAAAAAAAGAAATCATTTTCTCGCTGATCAAAGCATTATTTCTACTGTTGGGCTGTCAGAAGGACCTCAAGAAGAATTAGTAGGCAAAATTAAAAATTCTTTGAACAATCTATTAAACAAAGCCCCTTCAGAAGCAGATGATTCCCCTGGAAAAATCGACTCAGAAGCAATTCGCAACCCAAAGGTTAGAGAACGCATTCAAAGTATTGTGCGATCCTTTTATAATAAAGCACCTTTTGTAAACACACACTGGATATATGTATAAAAAATTAGCACACCTTTTCTTATCCGTTTTCTACATAGGATATATACCTATCGCTCCGGGTACTTTTGGGTCGATTCCAGGACTTCTGCTGTGCTGTTATTGGGTAAAATTTTTGTGGTTACTACCATTATTATTTTTTGTTTCATATCTAAGCATGCGCTATACCACCGTTTTGATTTCTGAAAATAGCGACCCTCAATGGATTGTTATTGATGAGGTGATTGGCATTGGCATGGCTTGTACAATTTATTTCTCTTACCACAAGTGTTTCCACTGGCTTGGCCTAATATTGATTTTCTTGTTTTTTAGATTTTTTGATATTGTAAAACCTTTTCCTATTGATTGGGTTGAAAGATACACAAAAAAGAAGAATATCCCTTTAAGCATATTGATAGATGACCTAATCGCTGGTGTTTTTGCTGGATTAGCTACACTTTTCGTCATGCCTCCAACTGTGTGCGTATAAAATTACTAAACTGAACATTTCTCAACAGCACTAGCACACCATTTTGAAATTTTTCCCGCTCCCATAAATAAGAAGACAGTTCCTGGGTCAAGGCGCAAGTTAATTTGTTCGATAAGCTCTTCTAAAGAATCGATAAGAATATGGCTTTGTTTTAAACGTTCAGCTATAGCCGCACTATTAATACCTGGGATAGGCTCTTCAAAAGCACTATGTAGAGGGACCAGGATAACTTCATCTGCCATATCAAGAGCCGGGGGATATTCATCAAATAATGCCTGGACTCGGCTATAGCGATGCGGCTCCACTACAGCTATAATTTTTGTAGCACCATATTGTCTGGCTGATTTGATAACAGAAGCAATTTCACGTGGATGATGAGCGTAATCATCTACAAACACAGCATTGTTTATTGCCCCTCTTACTGTAAAACGGCGTTGAACACCTTGAAAATTCTTTAAAGTTTCCCGAATAACATCTTCACCTAACCCCAAGAATTCAGCAGCGCCTATAACAGCCAAACTGTTTAAAACATTGTGCTTTCCCATCATAGGCAAAAATAATTTGTCATATTGTTTTGTTTTAGTTTTCACAGAAAAATATGACCCTGTAATTCCCTTATCGAGCCAAACTAAACAGATATCGGATTTTTCAGATTCTCCATAAGTCTTAATCGTATGATGGGGAACACGCGCTAATATACTCGCTGTTAAAGGATCATCTAAACAAGCCAGCGTACAGCCTAAAATTGACGTGTTTTCAATAAATTGTTGAAAAGCTTTTTCTAATGTGGCCTGATCGTGAAAAAAATCCATATGTTCTAAGTCTATGTTTGTAATCACAGAAATAATGGGTTGAATATTTAGGAAGCTGCCATCAGATTCGTCACCTTCTACTACACACCATGATCCCAAACCCATCGCCACGTTGGATCCAAATGCATTTACAATGCCACCATTGATGATAAGGGGGTCGTACTGTGCCTCTGTTAATAAGGCTCCCATCATAGCTGTTGTCGATGTTTTACCATGACTACCTGATACCGCGATCGTTTTGTATCCTCGAATTATTTCAGCCAACATCTGATGGCGTTTTAAAATAGGTATATTAAATGTTCTCGCTTGTTTTAACTCAAGATTTTCTTCGGAAATAGCAGAAGATATAACAACGTAATCAAAATCTTGCCCTATGTGGCTGGGATCATGACCGATGTGTATAATAGCGCCCATTTCCTGAAGTTTTTTTGTATTAGCATTTTCAGCCGCATCACTTCCAGAAACTTGATGATGTTGGCGCAAAAGGATTTGAGCAAGTCCACTCATCCCTATGCCACCAATACCGATAAAATGAAATTTCACTAATATTAATAAGAGTTTTGAATATCACAAGATAACATGCCAACCCCTACCATGTCAGCTTTCTCAAGAATTTGATCCATGTGTCAATTCCGCCATTCTCACAGCATGACCTGTCGCTTGTTGAGCAAATCCTAATGATGAGGGGGTCATTTTTTGCATACTAGCAAGTCCTTCATGTGCTAAAACATCAAGTTTTTGTTTTGTTTCCTCTGGAGGAGGAAGATCAAAATTTTCTTTTAGGTTCTTTGCGGCTTTCTCTAGTGATTCTTTTGCCTGCTCTTCAGAGCTATCACGGGGAACAAAGCTTTCAGACAAATCTTTTAATTCTTGAGCTTTTCCAGCAACAATCGATTTCACTTCTGGGGTTGAAGGAGGAGTAGGATAATCAAAACCATTTCTTCTCATATTTGCTGCCGCACCACGTAACATTTCTGCTATATCTTTACTCATACCCCCAGGACTGCCAGCAAAAACCAAACAAACAAAAAACGTACCGCCCCCTTGAAACACACACGCTAAAGTTAGGAATAATCACCACATTCCTTACAAAGGATAAGATAAACATTAAGGATATGGCAAGGAGAAAGCAATATTTTAACCTTTTGTTCATTAGTTTTTTCTATCTAAAAACGTATGATAAATATTTTTAACAAGGTAATATGATTACATTATTTTTGAACATGCAAATAGTGCATGCAGGTATTTCCCATCATTTTTCTGAAGAAAAAAGAGCTGCCTATACGAAAGAACAAAAACAACAAGAAACACTAGAAAAATTAAAAGAAGATGTTCAGAAGGAATTTAAAAAACGTAGAAATTTTAATCCACAAGAACGCCAAAAACAGCTGCCCATTCTACAGACCCTGACAAATCGTTCCGAAAAATTATTGGAAGAACTCCAGGCAGATGCAAAACATTATGATCAAGAAAAATGGAATAAGCTATACGACAACACAAAACAACGTATTAGAGAAGTAAAACTGCAGATCGAATTAGTAAAACATCAAAGGATGGATACTGGCGAAAGATATGGCTAAAATCAGCAGTGCTGCAATTATACATTCTACATAATGCCTTTAAACTCTTTGCGTTTTATCGTACGCATGCAAATCAGTATTGGCAATCCTAATTTGCATGAAAAATGAAGTACTTACTTAAAAGACTTACTAAAATTCCCTATTAATTCAGTCTTTGCAAGCATATGCCCTTCCATTGCCTCCAATATTTGCGCCTTATTGGGTGATTTGTTAAAAGTCAAAAATATATCTAACGCATACAACTTAAAGAAATAACGATGTGTACCAGAAGGTGGGCAAGGTGGGTACCATCCTATGGTGTTTCCACTATTTATACCCTCACCACTTTCACTAGGAAGAACAGCATCCTCAGGTAGTTCAGTTGTAGTTGGCGGAATATTATAAACAAGCCAATGAACAAAAGGATCTTTTTCTCCTCCCGGCGCATCGGGATCATCAACAATCAAGACAAAACTCTTAGTCCCATCTGGTACTTTTTCCCATTTGAGATGAGGGTGTTTCCCTGCACCCATACAAGTAAACTTTGATGGAATATTTCCATTATGGATAAATACTAGGCTGGTCAGAATCATAATCTGCTCCTGAAAATGGCAGGCGCGAGAGGAATCGAACCCCCAACCCTCGGTTTTGGAGACCGATGCTCTACCGATTGAGCTACACGCCTTCAAGCCCACTATAACAAGCTCTTTTTAGCGGCACAATAGAAATGCTGTTCTTAAAATATCCTCAGACCGCAAATGCGTTCCAGGCAGGTCAGATAAAAAACGATTGATACGCTCAAAACGCAGAAAGTTTTTTTCTATGGGCGATACCAATGTTTGTTGATAAATCATATTTGCAAAAAAATACACAACATTTGTGCTTGACT
>DAHXKW010000128.1 GCA_027366195.1 Alphaproteobacteria bacterium
GATGAGCGTGAGCCGTCTTTTAATTTAGTTCAACAATTTGCGGATTTTTTTGAGGTGACTGTCGATGAATTATTGGGGCGCCTTACAAAAGCCTCATCAATAGCACCTGATGAACGCGAATTTCTCGATTGGGTGAAGAATAACCTGGAGGGGACCTTCTTCTATGATTTTTCGAAGTCTCCGGAGGAGCAGAAGCGCGAGATGATGCGAGGGTTGCGGCTGATTTATGAGATGGAGAAGGGGCGGAAGAAGGAATAACAGAATGGACAAGCGACGAACTTCTTCTCACAAACCTGATAGAAGCGGCTTTCGAGACATGATGATGCTAGACGATGATTCCATATACCCTCTGACCTATCGGCAAGTGAGATCTATAGAAATTTCAGAAAAAAGTTATATTAGCTACCACGAACAATTTTTCCAATGTAAAATCGAAAAAAACAAAGCGTACAGAGCAATTCTTAAAGCAAACCTAGATTTTTGGGCATCTTGGGCAACAACATTAAATACTGCTAAAATTGCACTTATAATTGGGACTGTCTCATCTCTAATTCCCCTCATCATATGGGGTCCCATTTCCAGCTCTCAATGGGGCAAATTGATATTTCATCCAATTAAATTGTTAAACGCAGTAGATTATTTGATACCAAAGCTAATTTTTGCTGAACTAATTTTTTTTATCGCTTTAATTTGGGCTGCATTTAGTGGAATGAAAGTGTCGGTTAAAGTTGAAAGGGCTTCATTTTTATTAACTGTCGTTGAAGATGTGATTGATGAATCTAGATCGAACTCATTTTGATAACCCTACTTGACTGGAAAAGAACAACTAGCCAGCACAAAAGGCCAGCTTTTTTCGCTGGATCGATTAGAACGTGGAAGGTGAATTTTACTACGAATTTGATAAGAGCCCGAGGAGTCAAAGCTGCAATTTTTGAAAGATCTGCTCTACTTGTAGGGGCGGGAAACGAAGATTAGGGATACGAAAAAGGGAAAATAGCGAATGGTGAAAAAAAGATCAACCCTACAGAGATTTTTTTGCAGAGGCAGATTATAATCAAGAACTGAGAACAAAACGAAGCAGGGTATGATTAGTCTGATCTTAACTCCTATAACAATGTATCAAGTTTATCTCAGATTTTAAGCAAGGAGTTTTAGTGAAAAAATGAATCCTTAAGTGAATTTCCCGTGAAGAAAAGCTTGCATACTATCTTTTTTTTTGTCTAAGGGATAGTGAACAATGACCTTATATTGTGTACTAGAATCTTGTTTTGTAAGGGCCTCAACCAATTCCGACTTCATCAAAGCAACGTCATTGTTCTTTTCAGGGATCTTCAATATTATGTCTAATGATATATGGGATTTCGAGCGAGTTATACGGAGTTTTATATCATTGTAACCGATTAAAACCCCATATTTCTGACTAAATTCGAAAATCACCGGAAAGACTTTTTCCTCGAAACGTTTATAAATGGCCCCATTTCGGAATTCCCTTACTTTCCAAATAAAATGAGAAGTCACTGAAACTGTCATCGAAACAAATGATATTGTGAGCGGAATTAAAGGATCTCCTGAAAATAATGCAATTAAGATGTTCAGAACAAATAGAACTCCTGGTACAACGTAGAATTTATACACATCCAATATAGATACGAACAACGAAGGAGCGCTATACATCCATTGTTTCAAGAGGAAATAGACGAAAAAAAGACATAAAAGTGCAATTAAATTTACCCATATTACCACCTTTATGCCACCGTCCTCCGTTTTATTTCCTCAATATTACTGGCTGTACTCTTAATGTCCTCTGAGCTCCCGTTGCTTCTCTTATCACCAAATCTATTGATGTCAACCTTTCAGTATTCCAATATTGACTGAGCACTGTATTCACGGTGTCCCACAAGACTTTAACTTCATACGACCTACTCTCATCATTATAATTTACTTGGTAGTCATTAGTCATGTGTACATCGGTGTCAATGTTTATTTTAATAAAAGCTGACAATTTTATTGTCCGGACTTCATTATCAACACATGTATACGGTACAAGCAGAATTTAACATAGAGTTTTACGATAGAATTGGGATTGTCCCTAAGGTTGAGTATAAGTTCGAGGGATTAAAGGGAATAATTGGT
>DAHXKW010000172.1 GCA_027366195.1 Alphaproteobacteria bacterium
TAGCTCTCCTTAAATAAATCAAATATCCCTTGTCGCAAACAACTTTAATGACAGAATGTGGGTCTTTATTTTCATAAACCGCAGAATACCACCCGTCATCTACAGATAAAATTTTGAAAATTACTAAAATGGATGAAGAAAGGTCTTGTCATTTTATTACTCATAAATATTATCCAAATTCTTTCAACAATTTTATCAAAATAATGAGGCGTTTGGAACGTGCCAATAAAAAATTAATCAATGATTTAAGTATTGCAGACAAATTAAATATCATGTTTAGAAAAAATGGTGATTTGGTAGTAACCGATCCTTTTTGTGGTTTGTTGGATTAAAATAGTTGGTAAATATGAAAATTCACAAACATCATGTTGAAGATGCCAATAATTATTATGATAAATTTAAACAAAAATATAAATTTGTAGATGACGGGTGGTATTCTGCGGTTTATGAAAATAAAGACCCACATTCTGTCATTAAAGTTGTTTGCGACAAGGGATATTTGATTTATTTAAAGAGAGCTATATTAAACTACGACAATATCCATTTTCCTAAAATATATGAAATTGTAGATATTATGGAAAAAGATAAATACAATTTCTCTTTGGTTGTGATGGAAAAATTATTAAAAAATCCAAATGAAAATATTAGGAATAGAAATACAGATAAAATCATTAATGTTGCATTTAGAAAATTGAAAAAATCTTCAACTTTGCTCTTTGATAAAAATTATCCATATTCTTTTAACAATTTTATCAAAATAATGAAAATGTTGAAAGATGAGGATAAAATGTTGAGAAACGATTTCAATTTACGTTCAAATCATAATGTGATGTTTAGAAAGAATAACGATTTGGTGGTAATTGATCCATTTACATATAAAGGGGGTCAATATAAATATAATCACTTCGGATATGGTGAAAAATTTTAATGAATAATGATAAAAATATTTGGGTGGGTAATCCGAGTTTTGGCCTACCGGAGCCGATCTTGAAAATCGTGAGTCTGTGAAAGCAGACGTGTGAGTTCGAATCTCACTCCATCCGCCATTTTATTAAACTTAATAAAGGACAAGAATGGATAACGAGTTTAAAGTCCGTTAAGTCGAAAAATCAGATATTGACAGCGATATCTTAATATGATTAACTTTACTCGCCATTCACAAACGGTTCATATTTTAAGCCGTATAATAATTAACCTTGAAAAGTATTCAAGCCGGCATAGCTCAAGTTGGTAGAGCAACTGCCTTGTAAGCAGTAGGTCGCCTGTTCGATTCGGGCTGCCGGCACCATAATGAGTTGAAAAATAATATGTTTAAACAAACCCAATCCACACACTATTCTTTCGCTACCAGTCCGCTACTTATGGATAAATGGTCAACAAAAGTAGCTAAAAATATAGTAAAATTGTGTAAGAAATCGGGAATGTCTCCGGTGCTTTTTGGAAGTGGTATAAGTGGTATAACTTCAATCACTGCTATTTCTCAAAAATTGGAAAAACGTTTATCTATTCATTATGGATATGTGTTTATTAGAAAGGGGAATGATCGCAATCACAATTTTACCGATTGTGAAACATATTTTGATTGTGTTGATGTTGATAATTCTTTATGGATATTTGTAGATGATTTTGTTGATTCTAGAACAACTCTCAAGAAGAATGTTAAATTTGTATTAAATTCTTTCTCCGGTTATAACATTAAATTCCCATTTGACAAAGATAATAGTATATTGTGTTATTTGCAAGGGGCTGGAGAATTATGGAATGTACAGTCTCCAAGAATTAGTTCGGATAAAAAAGTAATTATTGACGTGCCAAGTTGCGCAGTATCAAGTCGGGCTGTATGTGGGTACAACCCAAATGCAGATTTAAAGGCAGCCGTCAACATTATACGCAAAAAACGAACCACTTGACAAAAGAAGTTTTGTTTTTTAGAATGAATCATTACCATAGGGCATCTGTTATGAATACTTTGATCAATGCACTTAAAGAAGAAAATAATACAGCATTTACCGAAAACGGGGCAGTTGCCAAAGCCTCGACACTCAACCCGATTGTTGATTTTTTCACACTGGCGCCTAATTGTTTGCAAGAACCAGACAAAGCGGTAACAGCATTCAAGATAGCTTATGCGCATGATCGTCGCATGGCTTTACGTACTCTCCTATGGAGCCGTGATGTACGTGGGGGTGCTGGTGCGCGTGCTCCCTATCGTGCATGCCTGCGTTGGCTTGCTGAATACGACATAGAGGATTCTATTCGTATGGTGGACCGTACATCCTTCATCGGTCGTTGGGATGATTTGCTTTCACTCTTTGACCCGATGGATATTCGTTTAGAAAAAACATATAGTCATGTTTTAAGTTTAATCCAAGTTGCATTAGACAATAATGATTTTTTGTGTGCAAAATGGATGCCAAGAAAAGGTAAAGTGGCAGCACTGTTGGCAGCTCGTTTAAACCACTCCCCAAAGAGTTGGCGTAAAACATTAGTCAACATTTGTTCACAAAACTTTCTCGTTGAAACACAAATGTGCAGCAACGAATGGAATGATATTAAATATTCTGCCGTTCCTTCTGTAGCATTTTCTCGTTATAAGAAAGCATTTTCAAGACACGATGAAGAGGGTTTCGCCCAATTTCTGTCAAATGTTTCTTCTGGCAAGGAAGAGATCAATTCTTCTGTAGTGTTCCCGCATGATATCATTCGTGATTATAGGTCAGCGGGTTCTCAAGAACAATGGAATTGTTTGCCCAATTATTTAGAAGGTGAAAATACTGGAATCGTTGTTGCTGATGTTTCGGGATCAATGGATTCGTTAGCATCGGGCAGTGTCACCAATATGGACATTTCTATTTCTCTTGCCATTTATATGGCAGAACGTGCTCGTGGTCCGTTTAAGGATCATTTTATCACATTTAGTGAACATGCTGAATTTGTACACATCCCTTCAACTCTTTCTTTAAAGGAAAAAGTCAAAATTGCAAAAGAATCGCAGTGGGATGTGAACACCAATATTCAGTCTGTTTTCAATTTGATTCTTAACACTGCATTGACCCATAAGATTGTTCAAAAAGATATGCCGAAATTTATCACGATTGTTTCTGACATGCAGTTTGATAGCTGTGGAAGAGAAACTAATCTTGAAGTTATTCGTGCTAAATATGCGGCTGCCAATTATCAAATGCCAACACTGGTGTTTTGGAATGTTGCTGGATATGCTAGTAACAAACCTGCTACTATTAAAGACCCAAATATTGTTTTAATTTCTGGTTTTTCTCCTGCTATTTTGAAAAATGTTTTCACGGCATCCAGTTTTGATGTTATGAAAATTTTTCTAAATACTGTATTGAATCCTAGATATGATTTTGAAGGATGTAAAGTAAAGGTGAACAATGAAATTTAAATTACGCTTTCACGTTCCTAAAGTTTCTGATCATTTGATTGATGATTTTAGAAAAAGCAGGGCTGCTGAATTTTCTAAAAAATTTCCAGAATTGACTGGAATTAGCCCCCTGTTTCAGGAAGAAACTGATAGAAAAGCTGACTTGATGATTGGCACGATCAAGCAATGGATTAAAGAAGATGGTACTATTCACTTGAGTTTTGATACGGATGCTGGTACTGTGGACGTGGTTCCTGTAGATCATCATTGATATAGTTTGGTTGAGTATTTTCGTAAGAAATACTTGGTTTTTGATGATGGAATTATAATATTAAAAATTCTTATGACAACCAACTATCAATGATTAAATCTTCATAAAAAGGATAATCTGGGGCTTTAGCTCATTTGGGAGAGCGTTTGCTTTGCAAGCAAAAGGTACCGAGTTCGAGTCTCGGAAGCTCCACCAATTAAAAGACTTGACAGTAGTACAAAAAAGTTGTAAACTAGATTCTTCAGTACGATAAATATGTTTTGGGATGTTTTCAGCAAAAAAATTATATTTTTCATTGAGAGAAAATAAATACATCCCGTTAAGTTTTTGGATAGATACAGCAAAAAATACGATATTCTCATTAAAGAGAAAACAAAACTATCCAGTTTTGAAAAAGTAATATAAATAAAAAGGTAAGAAGGAAATTTAAAATGACAATTGAGTATCATAATAAAAATTATAATTTTGACATCCCGGTCAAAGGTACTTTTTTGTCTTTTTAAATATTCTTAAAAATTTAAACGATAAAAAAGCCAGTTAAAATACTGGCTTTTTTTCTGGGTGTGAGGCAACTCTGTGGTTTG
>DAHXKW010000177.1 GCA_027366195.1 Alphaproteobacteria bacterium
AATGAATCGTTTTACACAACATTTAAAGCATGTTCAGCATGTTTTTTAACCCACTCTTCTGAGGTCACATTTTTCGACCACATATTTTTGACCCCCTCAATCCAATCTATTCCACCCCACTTAGATAAAATTTCAAGATAATACATATTCAATCCAGCATAGGGAATAAGGAGTTTTAGATTATCAGGTATATCTTCTTCGTCAAGCACAAATGGCAACTTTTGAAAACGTGAAAGTATAGTTGGCAAAACAGCTGAAATATTATGCACAATCAAAATAATTGACGTTCGTTCGTAGTCCCCTTCAAACGTCTTAAGTAAGGCATTTTGTGCAAAACGATTCATTTTGTCTGCATTGTCGATAAGAACAAAGCGCGGTTCTTCATTCTTTTTTGACAAAAAAGTTCTAACCTTTTGAATACCATCTACTGTGATTTCTTCTTCGCTTTGGATAACACATACATTAGGATGGCAGTGGATATCATGACACCGCACATGATAACGTATCCACTTTTCCGCAAAAGCACATTTACCAACACCCTTATTACCGGAAAACAGCCAAAATATACTATCAATCCCATTGGCTTTTAAGATTTCCCATTGTTTTGTATACAAATCTTTTCGAAACACTTTTTGATATAATATGGAGTATCTTCCCATGATAACACGGTGATATGTTGCTTGAGATCACACCTACATTTGAAAAAGCAATGTCTCTTATGGAAAATACAAACCAAAACGTGTTTATTACGGGCAAAGCAGGCACAGGAAAATCAACGTTGCTAAAACATTTCAGATCTCAAACCAAAAAGAATATCGTTGTTGTTGCACCAACAGGCGTAGCTGCCGTCAATGTAAATGGCCAAACGATCCATTCTTTCTTTAAATTTTCACCTTCAACAACGGTTGATACTGTTCGACGATATTCTGGAAATCCTGCGCATAATATTTATAAAAAAATTGATGCTCTTGTTATTGATGAAATTTCTATGGTTAGAGCAGACTTATTAGATTGTATCGATAAATCCCTGCGCATTAACGGACGTAATCCAGACTGTCCTTTTGGAGGTGCACAACTCATCTTCTTCGGGGACTTATTTCAGTTACCACCTGTTGTACCTGCCGTTGAACGAGAAATCTTTCAGTCATATTATCAAAGCCCTTATTTTTTCTCAGCCAAATCATTTCAAAACCTTGATATGACAACTATAGAATTAGATAAAATCTACAGACAAAGCGACTCTGACTTTATTCACCTGCTTAATGCCATCAGGAACGATCTATGTCGCCCTGAAGATTTAGAACGCATTAATGGTCGCCTTGATACAAATTTCCGCTTTATGCCCGATAGCCCACATATGTATCTCACGCCGCGCAACTTTACTGCAGACACAGTAAATACCCGTATGTTGGGTTTGCTTGATACAGAAGCGCACACCTTTGAGGCGAAGATAAAAGGTGATTTTGGTAAAGAATATCACCCGGCCCCCTTTGTCTTAACGTTAAAAAAAGGGGCGCGCGTCATGTTAGTCAATAATGATGCGGAAAAACGTTGGATTAACGGCACTATGGCCACAGTTACAAGTATCACACCACAACAACACCAGACAGAAATCGCCGTACGTCTTGATAATGGACAAATCTATTCTGTTAAACCATTCACCTGGAATGTTTCCAAATTCGTTGTGGAAAACAACCGTATCGAGGCTGCAACCATGGGGGAATTCAAACAATTTCCATTAATTCTTGCTTGGACCATGACGATACATAAAAGCCAAGGAAAAACTTTCGATAAGATTCTATTAGACCTTGGTAATCAAGGCGCTTTCTCTCCAGGTCAAGTTTATGTGGCTCTAAGCCGCGCCACATCTCTAGAAGGTATTACACTAACTCATCCCATTCACCCAAAAAGTATTTGGGTTGATCCAACCATCAATCATTTTGCACAAGCTAAAGATTCAGTGTAGGATGAAAAAAGTAGAGACTTATAAAAATGGAAGATGAAAATCGCAAATTCTCTAAAAACATTAAAAAAGCGCGACAAATCTTGTCAGATTGTGCGTCGTAAAGGTCGTCTGTACGTGATTTGCAAAAAGAACCCACGTTTCAAAGCGCGCCAAGGTTAGACGCTCGTGAAGCGGTGGCCCGCTTTTTCTTTAGTTGAAACAGCTATCGTTTTATTCATTTTCGGTTTATTACTTACCTACGTGCCAGTATTTACCAAAATTGTTAAAACACACACCGAAAGGCAAGAGATCGAGCTTGTCCTTAAAAGTCTTGGGGCTTATGTGGCACAGAATGATATGCTTCCCACTCCTTTGTCTTCCGTTGAAGAAGGAGATATCTTGAGAGGATATGTCCCTTATAAAACGCTTGGGATTAAGCAAAAGTACGGCACTATCCATTATGCGATGGATAAAAGATTTACAGGTCCATCTATGAAAATAACTGGATTTTGCAAAACAGCACCTAATAATGTTTTTCCGATAGAAACTCCACCTAATGACCCCACGGTTCTTGAATTATCCTTGGGTAATAGTAAGGTAAACATTACACGTAATAACTTTGCAGCACAGTATTGTGGATTTGTCTGTCAAAAACCAATCACCAAACAACATTAGGGTTACATAAATTTTGGCGCGCCCGGAGGGATTCGAACCCCCGACCTAAGGATTAGAAGTCCTTCGCTCTATCCAGCTGAGCTACGGGCGCCCTAGATACAATGTAATCCAAATTCGGATTTCTGGCCAGCATGGTTGTATGTCATTTTAGCGATAAACATTTTTAACCATATATTAATCCGGGTTTTCTATATTGATAATGTAAGATGGCCGCACCTGGTGGGCAAGCGTTGCACGACACTTGGGCGATAGACCGGGTTAAGTTTTAGGCTTGACCTTTAAAGCCATCGGGCCTTAGGTTTGAAAATTGCTTACGTATACTAAGTGATTGTAGAACTTATGATTTGGTTTGAAAATCTGTCACAGCCTGTTTTGTAGCTATTTTTCGTAGCGAACAATGGGATGAGGGGGCTATTGCTTCGTGGAGGAGGAGGCGGAGGCACGTGCTCTGGCTCGGGTTTACGGAGGCCCGAGCCGCAGGCGAGACCAATCAAAACTACTGAAATCCACAGAACTCTAAAGAACGCATAAAGTAAAACTCATGTTCAGTCATGCTCGGTTGATCCCTATATTCCTGTCCCGTATTGGGAGGAATGGATAAAAAATTAGTTTTTATTTAAATCATTCT